>JACDDG010000138.1 GCA_013817115.1 Parachlamydiaceae bacterium
GGTTCGATGAAAGTGATATGAACCGGGAAAATCAAAGCGATGAAAGGGTTAATTGGCTCATAGATATGCTGGGATCAGCGACAGGATAACGAGAAATCATAAAGTCGAGAAAAGTGGTCTGCTTGCGTGAAGTAATACCAAAATTTTATGGAAATGTATTTTTGAGTGTGAATCTTGGAGCTTCAAAAGAGAAGGTGGAAGTAAAGGGCAAAAAGAGCGCAGTGGATGAAATGATTCAACGTAAAAGGGGGTGAGATAACTTTTTATAAGAATTTAAATTTTTCATGCAAGAATTTGCAAGCTGTTTTAAATATTAGCAAGAAGTTCGAGGATTTGCTCTTTACTTTTTTCAGATATGCATTCCATTGCACCTGGAAGTCTTCCTGCATCATTCCGGATATTTCGATTAGGTCCGAGCTTAAGCAAAATTCGCACAAGTTCGACATGTTCAAGATCTGCTGCGACGTGAAGAGGTGTATTACCTTTATCATCTCTTAAATCAAGATCTGCACCTGCTTTAATAAGTTCCTCTACGGAATTGATATTTTCTGCATCCATTCCAAATCCTACAGCCTCATGCAGAGCAGTTCGGCCTTCATTGTCCATCATATTTACTTTAGCCCCATTATTAATTAAAAAACGGACAAGATCCCCACTGTCCTTAATTCCTTTATTTGATTGCAGACATGACTGTCTTGCAGCGTAATGTAATAGAGTTTGGTCATTGTTATCAAGTGTTGTTACGACACCTCCTTGTAGGATCAATTTTTTTACGTGAGGTAATGCTTTTTCTTCAAGTAATTCTATAACAGAATGTAGGGGAGTTCGACCCTCAGAATTTTTGATATTTGGTGTGGCTCCTTGATCTAGCAAATGATTAAAAATTGTCGAATCATTTCGATATTTGATCCGATTTATGGCTGTGTGAAGTAAAGATTCACTATTACCATCGCAAAAATTAAGATTTTCCATTTTTTCGATAAGTTTTATTACTTCATTCGATGAAAGGTCAGAGGTGATTGCAAGATTAATAGGCGCCTCGCCACTTGAATCCAATAATGTTAAGTCCGCTCCATGTTTAATCAGGGCATCTATTGCTTTTGAAGCCTTTTGACCTCTCATACAAGCAATTTCTAAAAAAGAATAATCAGTAGAAGTTTGAGTTTTTTTCATTTTGGCATTTGGATCCAAACCCCAATTTATAAATTTATCAACTAATTTGTCGGAATTAACGCCTATTGCCAGAAATAAATGATAGTTAGTGATCTCTGTCCCCGCTTGTATTAGGTTGTTTACTTGTGCAATATGTTCAACCACTATGGCTCTTTCAAGCATTGATTGAAGGCGATTAAAAGAATTTTCTTTGTCCTCAGCTGAAGTTGTAGGCGATAATTGATGCAGTTTGTACATTGTTTGTAGCATTTCAATTCGATGTTCCTTCAGTTGGTCATCCAATCGATTCATTTTTATTTGAGCTACCAAAGATTGAAGTGAATAAAAAGCTCGACTGGTTAGGCTCTCCATGTCGTACGATGGATTCAACTCATTGAAAGTTGTAAATCTTTTTGAAACTAATCGCTCTTCTTCTGATACAGCAGTCTTTAAAGTATCTAATATTTTTGTACGAACATTCTTATAAGATTTAGAGACCCAACGCTCCTCAAAATCTGTTTGTTCGCCTTGCATAAGGGCAGTTTTAATTTCATCGATTTTCTTAATATTTTCCTCTGTAAATGAATCTTCATTACAATCTAAAATTCTACACATTAGCTCTCTAGGAGACAAATGTGGTTCTGAGCAGAGAAGGGTAATTCTCTCACGAATTTTGTAAAGATTTTCACGGTTAAGCGATCTTAGCAGTGCTCTCGGAATTCCAGTTCCAAAATTCTTCCCACCAATTGTTGTTCTTAACCAGACGTAAAGCTAACATTGGATTAATATTCTCACGTCGCCAAAAGGCACCAGAAAGTTTTAATCTTTTTTGAGTGATATATTTGTGTGCACTTTCAACTTCTCCAGAACCTATTGGAAAACCAGCCTCTTTAAAACTTTTAACTAATACATTTTTTAAATCTCTCGATATAACCTACTAATTGTCGAATTCTATCTGTCCCTGTCGCTTCATACTCTATCTTAAGGCCGTTTATCAACTCATCAACACGACCCTCCCATGCCAAATCGGCTTTTAAATTTACCCATTGATCCTTCGTATCACCGCTAAGACCTTTCTCCTTTGCTGTATCATATAGATGTTCTTTGAAATGAAAATAGTCTAGAATAAATTGTAAGTCGTAGAATTGTCTGTCTAGTTCTTCATATAAACCATTGCCACCATCAGAGGTTGCTATAGGTTTAGTATTTTCATTCATACCTAGCCCTAATCCAAGGTTGAATAAGTCCTTCATTAAGTCAGGAAAGCCTATCATCCCTCTTACAAACAACTTTTTTATATCATTCCCAAGTTCTCTGACAAATCCCAAGCGCACATCCTTCCATTCTTCAATTCTTCTACATTTAAGCCTTCCAGAGGCGGTTCTCAGCGTCTTACTTGGCTGAATTTTCGTAACAGCTGATTTGGAGTCTGATGTGCTTTGTGTCTCTTCCCCTGCTTGAATCGCTGTTTCTATTAAAGGTGTGATGTCCTCTAGAGTGCCAGTCCGAATTGAGCAGCCATCGAATCCGGCAAAAATTTCCTTTAATGGGGTTACAACTGATGTTCCCATTTCGTCTGTATTTTCGTATTCAGCGAGTCTGTGCTTTATGAATTGTTCCGCTTTTTCACCTGTAGATTCTGTAATACGGCGAATTGTTGCATCAGAAATTTTAAATTTGTAGTGCCTTTCAAAAATAGTAGCAGCCTCATCAAATGAATGATCGCTTCCAAAATCAATCAGTGCCGCATCCACAGCCGTACTACGTCCTTCATGCCTTAAACCTAAAACTGTAGCCGTGTTGCATGATTTACCCGGCTGCCATAAATAAGCAGAAGGCATTGAAAGTTTCCCAAACAGGGTTGTAAATGCGATTGTGGAGGTCCGCTCAGGTTTCAGGCCTTTTTCGTAGGCTTTTTTTTTTACTTCGTCTGTAAGATTATCTCCGATAACTTGCATTGTATTTTTACCAACTTCCATTAGAATTTTATGGACTTCAGAATCGAATGATACAAATTTTTTTTCTAGGTCGATTTCATTTTTAAGTAGTTTTTCGGCCAGTTCTTCAGATATTTTTTTAACAAGTTCTTTGTATTCGTCTTTGGTATCATGTGGTGTACTCATAAGTCCTCTCCGTGTATTGGTAAGACGTATTTATACAAGTTTTGCTGGGTACCTTGTCAAGTGTTATTTGAAATTTCAAACAATTAAAAATGACTAGAAAATTTATCAGTGGACAACCCCCCCTTCCAACAGACTGGTTATTGCCTTACTGCAGCACTGAGAGGAGGAAAAAGCCTAATAGCTTTCAAGGTTGATATTTAGCTCCTATCTAAGAATATCTACGTTTGGACAAATTCAATAGAACGGTCTCTTATCGATTCTTATGCGAAGCATACGCTGGATTTTCGTTTTAAGACATATAGAGCGAATCTTGCATTGCATCCTTATCCGACTTGCCTGGGACATTGAGAGAATTGCCGTTAAAGCTCATTGCCCTATCACCGGTAGAGGAGCAAACTTGAGCAGGTTATTGCAAGAAAAGATTCAGGAAAATCCGGCTGGATTTTGCGGCCATAGGTTTTCAATGCGTCACTTTAAATCTAGGTTTGAGGTTAAATCTCTCAGATTTAATTGCACCTCCGATACCCCTGAACTACACCCAGAAAATTAAGGCCTTGTATGATTATTTCGGGCAATATAGGCAATCAATATTCGCCTTTAGTTATGGTAGCACCCATTACGAGCAATACTCAGAAAATTTATCCTTTTGAGGTGCAATTTAATTTGGCAGATAGAAAGTGCAAGGTAATGCTTAATCAAGCTCGCGCTCTTGATAAAAGTAGATTAGGTAAAAAAAAGTTTAGCAAGTCCAGAAGTTCTAGGAGAAGTTGATAAAGCCATAAAAATTGTTTTCGGATTCAATAACAATACTAATAAAAATTCTTAGCATTTTTGCTAGTTTATACGCCTCATTTAATATGCTTTGCCAATAATATGCTATGCCAAAACCTGTAAGTGAAATGGTCCTGTCAACCTACATTTTTAATTGCACCCAGTCAAACGTGACCAATGTTCCTTATTGATTTTTATTTTTAGAATAAATAAAATAAACTAGATCTTAAAGAAATTTCCTTTGAAATGCTGATTGTACATTTTGTACATAAAATGAATTTTCCTAAAATAAGAGCATCTTACGTACTCGAATATACCCCATAGAAAAAAATGTTTGAAATTACAATATTATTATTAATACTTATTCTAAGTTTTAAGCTTCGTCGTTTAAATAAAGAAGTAAAAGGCCTTAAGCTAAACATTCAGGAACTCTCTGCAAAATTAGATTTAGGAAACGAGCAGTCAACAGAGATAGCTTCTCCAAATCAAACAGTTTCTACTCTACTCTCAGAAAAAAAAGCTAAATTCGCTCAAACATTCTCCTCCAAGTCTTTTTCTAATGAATCAAATACTGACCGCAAGGATAAAATATCTTCCGAAAAAGAAACTGAAACTATTGTCTTGTCATCGTTTGAAGTTCCAGTTCCTTTAAAAAATGATTTCCTCCAAGAAAAAAATAAAAAAAGTATTAGTTTGGAGATGCAACTTGGCACAAGATTGCCTGTATGGATCGGTGGTGCAGCACTAATGCTTGCAGGTTTTTTCTTTGTTAAATATTCAATTGATCTCGGCTTGCTCACCCCAGAGGTGAGAGTTATACTGGGTCTTATTTTTGGTTGCACACTCCTTATGGCTGGAAATTGGCTGAAGAATCATCCTAATGTCGCTAACAGTACGCAAATTTCACAGGCTTTGTCAGGGGCAGGAATCTCCGATTTGTTTGTTTGCCTTTTTGCAGCCCATAGCCTATATGGAATGCTACCGGCCACTTTAACTTTTCTTGGTATGGGATTTGTAACGTTCTTGGCAGTCGTTTTATCTTTAAAGCAAGGATTGCCTGTTGCTTTAATGGGTTTAATAGGTGGATATCTCACCCCAATCATGGTTTCCTCAGATGACCCACAAGGGATTCTTTTGTTTACTTACCTCTACTTTGTGTTTGTAGGGCTAATGGTTGTCATTCGTAAGAACAACTGGTGGTTTTTGGCAATACCGAGTGTGATGGGTCTTTTCATATGGGTTTGTGTATGGCTATTTGGAAATAATTACAGCACTGAAGATTCAAGATGGCTTATATTATTTTTAATTACTATCTCTTCTACGGTCTTTGCAGCCTCTAAACAACAATTGATCGAAAAATCTGAAGAAATTAATAGAGCAAACTGGCTTCTAAACTATTTAACCATAATTGGTGTGCTAATATTGACAAGCATAATTACTTCCATCTCAGGATTTGGATTCATGGATTGGGGATTATTTGGTCTGCTATCCTTTAGCAGTATCATGCTTGCCCATTTCAATCAAAAACTCTATAGTTTAGCTCCGTGGTTATCGATGGTAGTCACTGCACTCATGTTATTCAGTTGGGATACTGCAGATGCGAACGCTTTTGCCTTAATAATCACCTCGTTTGGCTCGCTCTTTATCATTAGCAGCGTCCTTGTACATTTTCACTCTGCAAAGCCTCAATTGTGGATTGGATTGGCCTCTATAACAAGCCTAGTTTATTATTTATTAGGATATTATGAATTACGCCATTCTGTATTTGGTATATAATATACCTTTTTTCTGGGGAGCACTTGCGTTAACATTTTCGATGATTTCTGCGTACGCACTTCGAAAAGCCCACAAAATATTGCCGGAAAATTTCGCTAACAAACAAATTCTGATGGCCATTTATGCAGCAACGAGTTCAGCCTTTTTATCGATTGCGCTTGCCATTGAGCTAGACCGTGAATTTTTAAGCGTAGTTTTTGCGGCTCAAACGTTTGCCTTAGCTATTATTTATAAAAAAACAACTATTAACGTCCTAAGATATCTGTCAGGAATTTTAGCGGCACTCTGCATGTTAATTCTTATTCCTCAAATTTTAGAAGTCGTTCAAGCAATTGCTAGCAAAAAAGAAACTTATTCCTTTTGGTACCATGGATGGGCAATTATAAAATGGCCTTTATTCCAGCTAGGCTTACCCGCACTACTGTTTATTTTTACGAGTTATCTTTTACGTCATAAAGAGGATCAAAAGCTTGATAAATGTTTAGAAACTGCTTCTATTTTTCTACTGTCAATCATGGGATATTGCCTAATTCATCGTCCATTGCAACTACACGGCAGCGTACTATTTGCTAAAGAAACTTTCTTTGAAGGAAGCCTAATCACTAACTTTTTCTTTCTTTTTGGTGTGGTTTGTTTTTGGATTGGAAGAAAAAACAAAAGATCCGCAGTTTCATTAAGTGGAATTTTTCTTTCAGGTTTTGCAGTAGTACGGCTTTGTTATTATGACATTCTCATTGAAAATCCCTTCTGGACTCATGTAGCCG
>JACDDG010000139.1 GCA_013817115.1 Parachlamydiaceae bacterium
ATTGAAGCAAAGTTGCAGCCCATTAATTATTAATGACTTGCGATTTGACTTTTCTCGCCCAAAAGCCTCAAGTTCTTTACTATAAGTACTTTAAGAAAACTTGAAGCCGTTAAACTTGGGTTAATAATTCTAGTAATTCTGAACAGTGTCGAAATTCATTCTGGTTGACAGACAAGGGTTCCAATCGCGCACTTTGTGAAGAAGTTTTGAAAGAGAATGACAGTACAAGTGAAATAGTTATTATTCCTTCTTTTTCGAAAGTTGGAAGTTCTTTTGTGCCCGTCATTTCGATTTTTAATGAGTCACCCTACGACGGGAATACTTATGGAATTATGGTGTGTAAAGATTTTTTTGGTGATGTTAAAGATGAAGTTGAGAATGTGGTTTAATTAAAATAGGCAATTTAAGCTACGACCGAGAGTTTAACAGTCTTAAAATGTAGCAAAAAAACAGTTCATCATTTTGGTTATGCTTTTAATTTATTTTTTTTAAAAAAAGTTTAGAAACTAAAAACTTAGCCAGAAAATCTTTTTGCAGCCCACAGCCAAGGATTTGCCGCTGCTGTGGGTAAGCAAATATGTCTTCGTCCCCCGTGAGGGATTTCTATTTTTAATCCCCCAAATAATTATAAACTTAACTTTTAAGCCATAAGTATGGGCCACAAATAATTTTTCATGAGTTCTTGGAGTCATAAAAAGAGGTTCCCCTGCCGGGGAACACTTGCTGTTAAACTATACCCATAGCTGCGCTAGCGCTTGCTATGGATTACAAAATGATTTTCAGGTTATGTTTTTAGCTGCAAAATATTTTCAAAATAAAATTAAATGAAAAGCATGTCGGAATGATGAGAATTTTTTCCGCACTTAAGGGCGGCAAGCACTCCGATCCTGGCAATGGGTTAATCTCCACAACCTTCACACCATAAGGGTAACTCCCAGAATCAGCTTTATTGCCTTATTAAAGTCATTCGAAGGGGTAATGCCGTAAGTGCTATCAATCTTTAAAGAAGCAATAGAACGACCATCTCCTTCAAAATTGATTTCAAGCGGCGTTGTGCCTCGATGTTCCGCAAAAAGTTCCTTGAGCTTCAAAATGATGCTTAAACGTATGCTATCAGCATCAATTTTAAGAAGAATTGGCATATTCACAGTTTGAACCTTATTAGCAATTGTTTCTATCTTTGGGTTATGCTTCGTTGTTGTACCTGCACCTATTCCTGTACCTATTCCTGTACCCCCAGCACCAGAATTAGTAGCATCAGTTTCTGCTTTAACTTCATTTTTAGCTTCATTATTCTGCGCATTTTTGCTTTTCATGGCTGCATAACGTGCAATCTGGTGCTTAGCCTTATCGTAGGCTAGGTCACAATCGACCATCATCTGATCATTGACCTCTGTCAAGTCGGCTATCCACTTGCAAGATAGGCGTAATGACTCTTCTTTTTTGTCTACCTGAAGAACTCCTAAAAGCATTCGATTTTCGATGAGGAGATGGCCTTTTTCCTCATAGAGCTCGGGCCAAATCGGCAATTCATAACTTTCCATGCCATCGCTAATTCTAAGAATTGCGAATTTCTTTTGCGTTTTGGCGGAAATGCGGGTCTGAATAGTTTCAACGAGAAAACCAGCTCGACAAACTGTATCATGGTCCATTTGCTCAATATCGATCAGCGGAATACAGGAAAGTTGTCGCAAAATTTGTTGAAATTCTTCCAAAGGGTGCCCTGAAAGGAAAAATCCTAATAACGCTTTTTCTTTGAAAAGGTTGTCTTGTTTAAAACTTTTGCGTTTTACTTCCGGTGGCTTGTCATAGAGATCTTCGTTGGATTCTCCCATTAGAGAAAAGAGCGAGATAAATCCTTTAGCATGGTCAGCTTGTTCCTTGGAAACCGCATCAAACATCGGTTCAACACTTTGGCGTAAAGCATCGCGGAGCCAGCCGGTTGAATCAAAACCGCCGGCGTCAATGAGGTTTTCAACCACTTTTTTGCCAACGCGTTTAGCGTCTGTGCGTTTAAAAAATTGGTATAAGCTCTTGTAAGGTCCGGATTTAGAGCGCTCTTGCACAATCGCTTCGACTGCTCCGGTACCTATTCCTTTAATACCCGCCATTGCAAATCTGATCCCTTTTTCGGTAGCAACAAAGGTCAAGTTAGCTTCATTTACATCAGGAGGTAAAATAGCAATGCCCATGGAATGGCATTCGCGGATAAATTTAGCAACTTTTGAGAGATCGGAAATATCGCATGTCATGAGGGCTGCCATCCACTCGCGAGGATAATTAGCCTTCAGGTAAGCTGTGACATAGGAAAGGTAGCCGTAAGCTGCAGCATGGGATTTGTTAAATCCGTACGAAGCAAATTTCTCCATTTTGTCAAAGACGCTCATAGAGATAGCTTCAGAAATGCCATTTTCAGATGCTCCAAGACGGAACTTTTCACGCTCTTTGGCCATCTGTTCCGCATCTTTTTTACCCATAGCACGACGGAGCACATCTCCTTCACCTAAAGTATATCTAGCGAGAGTACTGGCGATTTGCATGACCTGCTCTTGGTAGACCATAATACCGTAGGTTTCACTCAGAATTGTTTCCATCCATGGATGCTCATATTCGATTGGTTCACGACCATGTTTTCGATTAATGAATGAGGGAATCATGTCCATAGGACCTGGACGATAAAGTGCGCCTACCGCAATGATCTCTTCAAATTTATCTAAGTGCAGATTGCGGGCAAGATCTTGCATACCACCGGACTCGAGCTGGAACACTCCTAGGGTTTTTCCTTGGTTCAGCAAATCAAAAGTGGGTTTGTCATCCAGTGGGAGGTTAACCCAGTCGATGCTGATTCCCAGTCTTTCTTTAATCGCTTCAACGGCAATTTGAATTGCAGTAAGAGTTTTTAAGCCTAAAAAGTCGACTTTCAACATTCCTACAAGCTCTACCGGCTTCATCGAGAACTGAGTGCACGGTATTTCAGAGTCTTTGGCATTACAAATAGGGATGTAATCTGTCAGGGGTTGGCCTGCGATGATAATACCCGCAGCATGTATGCCTGTATTGCGGATGGAGCCTTCTAGTTTTCGGCCGATGTCGATAATCCGTCTAGCATCATCGTCAGAATGATACATGCTGAGAAGATCGGCATCTTTTTCAAGAGCTTTTTCAAGCGTAATATTTAAATCTTCCGGCACAAGTTTGGCGATAGCATTGACTTTGCTTAATGGGATGTTGAGAACTCTGCCAACGTCTTTGATAGTCATCTTGGCTTTCATCGTGCCGAAGGTGATGATCTGAGCAACGTTGGATTTCCCGTACTTTTGCAGCGTATAGTTGATCACTTCTCCGCGTCGATCCATGCAGATGTCGACGTCGATATCGGGATAAGACAAGCGTTCAGGATTAATAAATCGTTCAAAGAATAGATGAAAACGCAGTGGTTCGATATCGGTGATTCCGATCAAATAAAGTACAATTGATCCCGCCCCTGAACCGCGCCCTGGGCCCATGGGAACCCCATTGCTTTTAGCCCAATGGATGAAGTCCCATACGATCAAAAGGTAGTCAGCCATACCTTTAGGAACAATAATGTTGATCTCGTAATTCAGTCTTTCACGCACCACTTCCATCGGTTCCCGATCAGGATATACTTCTTTGATTTTGGCAAGTTTTTCCGGAGTGTAACGAAAGGGGATTCCCTTTTCACAAAGGTCTAGCAGGAATTTTTCGATTTCTAGAGCTCGCAGTTCAGGCGTAAGGTGCTCTGGATCGATCTTTTCATGCAAGTTGGGAGGAGTAAATACCGGGTAGTGTTTTGTTTTAAAATCGAGTTCAAGATTACATTTTTCAGCGACTTCTAGAGTGTTCGATATAGCTTCCGGTACATCTGAAAAAAGAGCCTGCATTTGCTCTGGGGATTTAAAATAGTACTCTAATGACGAGTAGGTTGCTCTTTTGGGGTTAGGCATGCGCGAACGTATGTTGCCATAAGAATCTTTTTCTAGAAGCTCGGTAGGTTCACCGGATTGGACATTGAGTAAAATTTCATGTGCACGCCAATCGGATTTCGTCATGTAGTGACTGTCGTTTGTAGCAACTAGTCGGACATGATGTTCTGAGGCAAGCTGCATTAACCCAGAATTAATTCTTTCTTGCTTGCGTATGTAGTCAGTATATTGCTGGTGTAACCATGATTCTTGATAGAAACCAGCCTCATGCAAGTCAGCTTCGCTCATTTGGTGGCGCATCAGTTCCAAATAATAATCTTCACCAAAAAGCTCGTGATACCACTTGAATGTTTCGAGGATTTTATCTTGAGATTCCGATAGGATGTCTTGGGAAAGTCTACTATTAATACATCCGGAGAGGCAAATCAGACCTTCAGAATGTGATTTTAGGATTTCCGGATCAATCCTGGGGGTATAGTAAAAACCTTCCAAGTAGCCAATTGAAGAAAGCTTACAGAGGTTATGATAACCCTGCTGATTTTTGGCTAAGAGTGTTAAAGTGTAGCTGGTTCGTTGGCCGCTTTCTCTTTTTTTGTCGAGGCGTGAGTTAGGGGCAACATAGAATTCACAACCGATGATAGGTTTGACTTTGTTGGCTTTGCACTCTTTGAAGAACTCTACAGCACCATAAAGATTACCATGATCTGTTAGAGCTACGGATGGCATACCAAAGTTCGCAGCTTGCTTAGCAAGAGCTTCGAGCGAGGATGTGGAATCTAGAATGGAGTATTGAGAATGGACGTGCAAAGGAACCCAGGTCATTATTCACCTTCAACTAATTCTTGTCTTGTTTGAGCTTTTGTCACATTCCACATCGGAATTAACGCAATTACAGCAATGAGGGCACAAGCCAAAAGTGCCCAAAAGTAGCCATTCCATCCAATTTCATGGGCGATTTTACCTAGTGGGTAACCTGCCATTGCCGCTCCTAAATAAGCGCCAAGGCCAATAAAGCCATTGGATGTCGCAACTGCGTTTTTATGGGTAACTTCAGCTGCCGCAACGCCTATGAGCATCTGAGGACCAAAGACCGTGAATCCTAAAATAAAAATGGTTATGGAATCAAAAAGCTGATAACCCACAGGGACAGCTTTAAAGAGGAATAGAGCTCCAATAATAGCGATTGCATAAAGGCAGTTGACAGGTCCTCGCTTTGCTCCGAAAAGTCGGTCTGATGCCCAGCCTGCGGTAAGTCCACCGGTCATGCCGCCAATTTCAAATAAAGAAGCCGATCCACTTGCTCCAAAGAGGCTATACCCTTTTTCTTCGATTAAAAAGAGTGCTGTCCAGTCTGCAATGCCGATGCGTACAATATAAATAAAGAAATAGGCAAACGCAAGTAACCAAATGTATTTGTTCTTCAAAATATAAAGATAAAAAATCGTCCAGAAGGGGAGGGGTTGATTTTGATCAGGAAGGCTCGCCGAATAATCATTACGGTATTTGTCAATTGGCGGTAGACCAATGGATTGAGGGGTATCTCGCAAACGATTAATCAAAAATAGACTGCCAATGATGCAAATAACTCCGGGAATATACATCGCATAGCGCCATCCCCACTGATGAAGGCTTGCTCCAACAATCCAGGGGATGATGAAAGCTCCGATATTATGAGAAGTGCTCCACGTGGACCACCAGGCTCCGCGTTCTGTATGCGAATACCATTGAGTTAAAAAGCGAATACATGGAGGAGCACCAAATCCTTGAAACCATCCGTTAAATCCCCAAAACAAAGCAAAAAAGAATAGAGAGGAGGAGAAGCCAAACATAATATTACAGGCGCCGGCAAAAAAGAGTCCCATTGCCATGAAGTACCGAGGGCTAGAACAATCTGAGAGGATGCCGCTGGCCAATTTACTAAGACCGTAGGCCACGGAGAAAATGGAGGCTAACAGGCCTAATTGAGTTTTATCGTAACCCAGTTCATTAATGATTCCGGGCATCGCAAAAGTAAAGCTTTTGCGTGTAAAATAATAAAAAGCATAACCAATAAAGATACTATATAAAGTGCGAATACGCCAGTAAGGATAGAGTTCGTCGACAATATTTTTGTCTTCAATCTCTGGAATTGGCGGAGCTGGTTTTAGTATAGAAGGAATTAAATTCACGCATGGTCTCCACATAAAAAGTGCAAAGTACGAAGGACTATTGTCCTGCTTCTCTCGAAAAAAAGCAACCATGATTTTGGCAGTGTATTAGTCCTCTTGGGCTTTGGTAGCATCAGACCACATGACCCCTATGCGTGTCGCAAGGATTCCAAATGATACCAATCTGTCGCGCTCAGCTCCTCGGCAATAGCTTAGGCTATTACCTCGTCGCTGATCGCAGTATCTTGGTATCATTTGAAAACCTTCGCCTACGTATAGGGATCATGTGGTCTGAGCATGATAAAAATCCTTGACGCTGTGTTTACGATTTTCATCATGCTACTCAAATGTACCTAACAGAACACAAAAGGCTTATTCTCTTTTAAAATGTTGATGGCCAATTGTTGCAAGAAGAGCGGAGCGTTCCTCGAAAGTTAATGATTCGAATAAGCCTAATCC
>JACDDG010000140.1 GCA_013817115.1 Parachlamydiaceae bacterium
GTTATTAGCCCCGGGTGCAGCGATAGCGGAACCCGGGGTTCAAATCATCACAAAACGTGCGCCCCGGTAGGGACGCGAGAAAGCCCAAAATAAAACAAACACCATTGTAAGGCCTCCCAATTATTGCTGATGCGATTAAGGCAATGCCTAAGTATCATAAGACAGCCCTTCGAGGCTGAGAGGCATGTTTATTTTATGGAAACCTAACAAAACATCATTTGTCTGGTTTCACAACTCCTGCTTACTTAAAAATTGATCTTTCCAGTAGTAATTATCTAAAAGACCTGTGGTATCGCGACCTGTGAATTGATAGGCCACATAAAGAGCCTCGATAGAAGCTAACCCAGCTTCAGGATCAGGACAATCCGGTTGACAACGTGGATAGGCTGTTTTGTAACCGGGTGGTATACTGCGAGTCCTCATAGGCTTACCATGCTGCCTAAGCACAAAAGCTTGCATCTTGGCCGCATATCGCCATGTGGCGTCCAGTAAGAAAAGCCCGTGGCATGCATCTTCAAAGGTCAGCGGCTCTCCATCCAATGCAAGCAATACATAATCCGATAAATCAGGCAAAGAACTTGTCGGATAGGTCAAAAAATGAAAGCCTGATAACTCTTCCAAGCCACGTAGGCTACATTTTTTAAGGTTTTCACGCTGATGACGTAAAATAAGTGTAGGTAAATTAGATTTCATATGCTTATTTTACATCATCAGAGACATTGTTTCTATTCAATTTAAAAGCCGTGCTATTCTTTGGCGGCCTCTTTTTTCAGGCCTGGCATAGCATCATCGGAATGATCGTGATCGTGAGCATGGCCATTCGCATGAGCGTGGTCATGAATTTGAGGATGATCCTGCTTATGGTCATCGACTATGCCCGCAGCTTCTTTCTTAGCTTTTTCCTTCTGAAG
The DNA here is from genome assembly GCA_013817115.1 of Parachlamydiaceae bacterium. Lineage (GTDB taxonomy): Bacteria > Chlamydiota > Chlamydiia > Chlamydiales > Parachlamydiaceae > JACCRY01. Next base: position 912 of record JACDDG010000140.1, read on the forward strand.
GCGGATCTTTTCCATCTCAACTTCATAACCTTCACGATGGAACATCAGCTTAAACTTTTCCCATTCATCATAAAATTGGTTAACGAATTTTAAATCCACAGTTTGTTTGATACAAACAGTGTAATAGAGAAGATTATGTGCAGCGATAAGCTTTTTTATTGTATCATCTCCACCCGGAAGTATCTTTTGTTGCAAGAAATAATGCATAATCATGTGTGCCGCTTCGTCTGACGCCTTCTCTTTCTGCATCACCCATCGCATAAATTCATTGCGTTCCTTAGTATCACTGAATTTACTGGTATTAAGGACCGACATGGCCTTATACATGGTTTCAACATATTGATCGATGCGGTCATACTCCATATCATCGTGGTAAATTCCACAAGGCATCTGACAATGCGCCCCTAAACAACCTTGATAGGCCATTAACATGAAAAATACTGAATTCATTAGTTTTTTCATCATAACTCCCTTATAATTTAAAATTTTTCGAATTTTCACTACTGACCTGCAAAAGTATGCTTGCCTAAAAGAGAACGGTAAAGATCGGGAATCGTTAGTTTTGTACGTTCAACACGATCAAGACAGACATGTACTGTTTTTGAAGTCCCGACAAGTGAATGATCATCAGATTTATAAATGTTATACAGCATAATAAACGAAGTGGTTCCAATTTTCTCCACCATCACATGAATTTCAAGATTGTCTCCTACAGTTAACGGAGCTAAATAATCCGACTCTGCACGTACAATGACAAAAATAAAACCATATTCAAAAAGCATTTTATTAAAGCTGTGACCATCCGCATCAAAGAAATCATCGAGTGCATCATGGACAAAACGAAATTGGTTTGCAAAAAAAAGTATTCCTGCTGCATCCGTATCATCTAGCCGAACACGATTAAACGTAATAAACATTTTTGAATCCTTATATGAAGGCTTGCAAGCGAAAAAACTTATTGGTAAGGAGCATAGCGCAACAGATTGCGTTTCGCTATTCACCCTAAAATCTCTTATCGCTTGCAGGCCCCACATCTTTTTTTTTTAGATATTTACTATGTTTTGTAATTGGTGTCAATCAGATCCAGAGATTGACAAATCCGGTAAAATAAACTATGCTTCCTATACCTGAAGCGCCCCGAAGCAAAATCTAGGAACAATTATGAAAGCAATTATTCTGTTCGTCTCCCTCTTTATCACTCTGAGTGGTTGCTCTACACAAGAGGAGGGGCTGCGGAAGTGGAAAGATGAAAATCGCTTGAAAGTTCTGAGCACGATTGCCATGATTGACGATCTAGTTAAAGATGTCGGTGGAGATCACATTTCCCCAATGACATTAGTAAGGGGAGAGCTCGACCCTCACAGCTATCAGCTAGTAAAGGGGGATGACGAAAAAATCGGCATGGCTGATCTTATTTTTTGCAATGGGCTTGGATTAGAGCATGGCGCCAGTTTACGAGAATCGCTCGCAAGAAATCCTAAAGCAGTATGTCTTGGAGATCTTATTCGCAAAAGCGATCCAAAATTAATTCTATTCGAACAAAACACACCCGATCCACACATTTGGATGGACATTAGTGTATGGGCTAAAAGCGTACCCTTTATCGTTGAGGCCTTAAGTGAAAAAGATCCGATCCACGCAGCTGATTACAAAGAAAATGGCAAACGACTGACGCAAAAATTAATGAACGAACACACGCGTCTACGCAATGAAATGCAATGCGTCCCCGAAGAAAAAAGATATTTAGTTACCAGCCATGATGCATTCAATTATTTTGCACGTGCCTACTTGACCACTGACGCTGAAAAAGATGAAGGGAAGGGACATGAACGCTTTGCTGCACCTGAAGGGCTTTCTCCTGAAAGTCAACTCAGCACTTCTGATATCCGTTACATTCTAAATCACATAAAACTCTACAACATCAAAATCATATTTCCAGAATCAAACGTCAGTCAGGCATCAATACGGAAACTTATCAATGCAGGTAACGAGGAAAAACTACAGCTTACGATTGCGAAGGAACCTCTGTACGGAGATGCCATGGGACCCCCAGGATCTGAAGGAGACTCTTATCTCAAAATGATTCAGCACAATGTCGAGACCTTTAAAAAACTTTTAGTTGAAAATGGGATTTGCCATGATCAATAACGAGAAAGAAATTGCTTTGGAAACTCAAGACCTCTCGGTCAATTACGGCAAAGTGCCTGCACTATGGGATATCTCGTTATCAGTTCCTACCGGAGTCGTTGCCGGAATAATCGGTCCGAATGGGGCAGGTAAATCGACACTGATTAAAACCGCTTTAGAACTGGTTAAACCGCTTTCAGGTACAGTTAAGTTTTTCGGAAAAACTCTACCTGAAGCACGTTTAAGAATAGCTTATGTTCCGCAACGAGAAAGCGTTGACTGGGATTTTCCTATCACTGTTCGGGATTTAGTGCTCATGGGTCGCTATGGACAACTAGGACTTTTTCGACGACCTCGCAAAGCAGATTATGCAGCGGTCCATGAATACCTTGAAAAAATGGGGATTTCTCAATTTGCCAACCGCCAAATCAGCCAACTTTCAGGTGGGCAGCAACAACGCGTTTTTTTAGCACGTGCATTAATTCAAGAAGCAGATTTGTATTTAATGGATGAACCCTTCGTTGGGGTTGATTTAGCCACCCGCAAGGTGATCATGAACCTTCTTCACCAACTTAAGGAAAAAGGAAAGACTGTTTTTGTCGTGCACCACGAACTTGATAGCGTCGAAGCATTTTTTGACTGGATTATCATGTTGAATGTCCGCCTAGTGGCTTCGGGTCCAACAAAAACGACATTTACTCCGGAAAACCTACAATCATGCTACGGAAAAAGTTACGCTCTTTTAGATGAAGCACTGAAAATTTCTAAAAACATTGAAAGCGGTTTCTAAAACATGGAATCTCTTTGGCTCTACTTTACTGATCCTGTTTTAAGAGCACCCACGATAGGCTGCATGTTAATGTGCCTAGCTGCAGGGCTTATCGGAGTCATTGCCTACCTGAGGAAAGAGTCACTTTTAGGAGAAGCCCTATCACACGCTTCCTACCCCGGAGTCGTTCTCGGAGCCCTATTTGCTGCTGCCTGGATAGACTCCGACATCAATCTGATTTGGACACCTATTTTCAGCATGCTCGGAGCATTTATATTTGCCCTATTAGGTCATTACGCCATTTATTTTCTTGAAACACGCTGGAAGATCCATGCAGACTCTGCTCTTTGCTTTGTGCTTTCCATTTTTTTCGGAATCGGAATTCTAATCGCTTCTTTAATACAATTTACACATTCTGCCCTTTATAAACAGAGCCTAAGCTACCTTTATGGGCAAGCCGCCACCATGGATGATCGACATATCGTTCTTTATGGAGTCCTTTCTCTATTGGTTGCAGCCATGATATTTCTTTTTTATAAGGAATTAAAAGTCCTCACTTTTGATAGAGACTATGCCTATTCACTAGGCCTTCGCGTAAGGCTCATTGACACTATTGTATTAATTTTTTTAAGCCTATCAATCGTAGTCGGAATACGCTCTGTGGGCGTTGTTTTAATGTCTGCTATGCTAATTGCCCCTGCTGCTGCTGCTAGGCAGTACACACATCGACTTTCCTACATGCTTATTTTAGCAGGCTTATTTGGTTTAATCAGCGGACTTTTAGGAAATGTTATCTCTTCCGAATTTACCACATACTTGTCTTTAAAATACCCATCAGAACGGCTTTCATTACCGACAGGCCCCATGATCGTATTAGTCGCAAGTCTCATTTGCGTATTCTCTCTACTTTTTGCACCCGAACGAGGACTTTTTACTCGATTAGCTAGAATTGCCTATTTTCGTTCTCGATGTTTGCGAGAAAACCTTTTAAAGACAATGTGGAGACAAGGCAGAGAAAATTTTTTTACGCTTAATGAACTGAGGCATTATCAACCGGTATCGAAAATATATTTATGGTTAATGCTCGCCTCTTTGAATCATCAAGGATGGGTTGAACGTTCCGAAGAAGGATATCGACTGACACCAGATGGAAGCTATCGTGCTTCTCACATTTTACGCCTGCATCGTTTATGGGAAGTATACTTGTGTGAATACCTTGGAGTAGGAGCCGAACGTGTGCATGCAAGTGCTGAAGAAATGGAACATATTTTAACACCTGAATTGGAAAAAGAACTTACGATACTTCTTAAAGATCCGAAAATTGATCCTCATCATCAGCCGATTCCTCCATCAGGAGAAAGAATACTGTGAATTTTTATAACAACCCCTATTCTGAAACAAATTTCTTTGAATTCATTCTACTTTTTCTTCAACGTTTCTGGGGATTTTTAACCGGTAATTTGAGCCTTTCAGCCATAGCTTCAGATGAAATTCAGATTTTGGTCCTCGTAGGTGTTTCGCTTTCATCTGCAACATTAGGATGTTTCCTCGTTTTGCGTCGTATGACAATGCTTGCTAACGCGCTGTCGCATACAATATTGCTAGGAATAGTTTTCGCCTATTTCATGGCTTCTCAAGGCATAGCAGAAAATGTCAATGCACATCATGATCAAATTTCTTTAGAAGGAATGCTTCTCGCCTCCTTGGCCATGGGATTGCTAACAACATTTTTAACAGAATTTCTAACAAAACATACAGGGCTGCAAGAAGATGCTAGCATTGGACTTGTATTTACTAGTCTTTTTGCGCTGGGAATTGTTTTAGTAACGTTATTGACACGCAGTGCGCATGTTGGGACTGAAGTGATCATGGGAAATGTTGATGCACTGTCGTTAAGCGATCTTAAACTTGTGATTATTGCGTTGGGATTAAATGCAGTACTTTTATTTCTCTTTTTTAAGGAATTCACTATCACGACATTTGATCCAGGCCTTTCTCGTGCGCTAGGAATTTCTCCTATTTTTTTCAATTATCTTTTGATGATCCAAGTTTCTGCAACAGCCATTGGGGGTTTCCGTGCAGTAGGGGTTCTTATGGTTTTGGCGTTTATGACTGGACCGGCACTTACGGCGCGTTTGCTTACAAATCATTTGAAGACAATGCTACTGATCGCTGGACCTATAGGAGCATTAGCTTCTTTGATAGGTGTTGCGCTTTCGAGACATTTTTTATCAGTTACAGGCTATGCGCTTTCTACCGGGGGAATTGTTGTCTCGGTCAATGGAGCTATCTTTGTCATTACAATTATCGCTAAAGAAGTTCTTAAGTTAATTGCAGATAGGCAACAGCGCACACAGAATGCTCCGAGTACACCTTAGAAGCCATCGAATAAAATTACATGCTAAAACTTATGCGTGACAATGATCTCGCCTGATCGCTGCCAATCATCTTGGGGGCTACGAAAGGCACGGCATTTGAATCATGCTTTTAACTCAATTTTTTTTGAAAAGTTATGCATCTAAAACATTGCCCTAAAATTTTTTTGTAGTCCACAGCTAAGGCTCTGCCGCTCGCATCAAGCAACGTGTGGAAAGCTTACAGCGGTGGCTACGCACTTAGGTGGCTTTCTGGCGCCCCTACCAGGGCGCACGTTTTGTAATGATCCAAACCCCGGGTTCCGCTATCGCTGCACCCGGGGCTATTAACAGTTCCCCCTAC
>JACDDG010000141.1 GCA_013817115.1 Parachlamydiaceae bacterium
CCATTAAACGGTGGGCTTTGTAGTTTAATTCAATACCGCTTTTATCCGGAAACGTGATTGTACGATGCCTATTGGCACCATCGTACGTATACTGAACTCCTAAACCATTAGCTAATGTCTCGGTAACAAGCCTATTAAATTTGTCATACGTTCTTAGGGTTTCTTGTTTGTTAATTATGTCTTGAATCTTTACAAGATTGCCTCTCCCATCATATTCATAGGCATAATGAAACGAGTTGTCAGTTGAAAAATATTCTGTCATCCGACCTAAAAGATCATATTCATACTTAAGGCGCACCCCATCAGCTTTGATTATTTCTGACAAGACTCCGGTGACGTTATTATTGTTTTTGAGTCAATTTTGATCTACACTGCCTACAGCTTCCGTTGTCGTTACAACTCTATTCATGCAGTCATACGTTGATTCAGAGACAATTTTTTTAGCAATTTTGTTGGGTTGATTTGTGATGCTATCTAGTTGACGAATTTTATTTCCATTCAAATCATAGTAATATTCTGTTTTGTGCAGTAGGTCACCGAAACTATTTTTTCGTATAACCGTTGCAACCCTTCCTTGAGTATCCTTAATTTCCTCTGTGATGTTTCCCAGGCTATCTGTAGTTTGACTAAAAGGAACAGCTTGGCCAAAGGAATTGTAAAAATCATATTTATAATCAAAATGAGTTTCAGCGTTTGCTGGATCCACTATTTTGATTGGCAAGCCACGTGAATTGTACGTAGTAGTAGTTATAAGCTCTTCTTTGCCGACATAGGTAGTCACTTTATTTCGGTTCCCAGCACTATCATAACTGTAAGAAACCTTGGTAAGCACATTCCCCTTAATATCTTCACGACGCTCTTCAACGATTCGGTTTGCCAGATCAAATTCATGAATACTAACAACACAATCGCCCTCTCCGTCACACTCTTTTGTCTTATATACACGTCCCATTGAATCATACTCGTAGGTGATCTTGCCATCCCCTTTAATCTTCGATGACACGTCCAGCACTGTCATATTTGCATGTTTTTACTTGACCGGCCATATCAGTTTCAGAAAGCAACTGAAAGGTACTGTATTCAAACGAAGATGACTGAAGTTTAGTTCCACTTGAATCGCAGGTTGTCTTAGTCAGTGGACGCTTTAGATGGTCATATGTGAAGCATGTGTATGTGCCATTTCGATGGATTATTTTATTTGTTGTACCATTTAAATTGTAAATGATCTCTTCAACAGTTCCATCTGGGTAACGGGTAACTGTAGGCTGCCCTCGAATATTACTTTCAATAGTCGTCGTGTTGCCATTACAGTCGACACAAAGTTTTGGCGTGTTAAAAAGATTATATTCCTTATGATCTTTAGGATATGCTTGCGACCAATCTTCAGAGAAAATTCGTGGCTTCGTTGTACCTGTCAATCTTCCGAAATCATCGTGGGAATAATGCGTAACATTGCCATATATATCTGTAGAAGATATTTTTTCACTTAAAATGTTGTAATGGTTTGATTGAGTAAGAACCACTCCATCTTGATGGACTTCCTCAACTTTGATAAGACGATTTGCAAAATCATAAAAAAACTCTTTACGGACACCCGAATTGGTTATTTCCTCAAAAACTTTGTTATCGTTCGAGTCATAGAGCCTGATGGTTTCTTGGCCAATGATGTTGACCTCTCTTGTCAAATTGCCATGGGCATCATACTCCATGGTCAACTTGCCAATAAATTTGTCATTTGCGTCATACAGCTCTTGTGATATCAGGCGCCCTTCGCTGCAATAATGGTTTATCGTTTTATTAAGTAAACATTCTTCACCAGTTTCTCGATCTAGATATTTATTTTCAACAATCCAAGGCAACCCCACCGGAGCTGTTGTTTGTGGAGTGATACGTTTAATACGCCTTTCAGTCACATTCTCAAGGTGATCACGATAAATCGAGCTACCATCATCTTCAATTATTAAAATTACAACAGCATTTTCATCATAATCATAAAATTCGCGTTTAAAGATTATGTCATTAAATTTACAAAATTTTGAAATCGGAAGATCAGCATCATCTTTATGCCTAACTATTTGTGTTACGCCATTTTCAGTGGATTCTATTAGAAGACGCCTCTCGCAGGCACTGTAGATGGAATTTTTAATATAGCACTCACATCCATTCTCGATAATTTTACCGGAGACAAGTGAAATACGACAAGGGTTCTGGTTTTTTCCGCTTAAATTTCCGTAAAGCTTATCGACCAGAACATTCCCATATTCATCATAATCAAAAGCGCGCATGAATTGGATTTCACCCGCGTCGTTTGCAAAAGTACGCATTGAGAGTAGTATCTCATCTCTAGTTGCATCGCCTCCCCAATACATATTTTCTACGCTTGATAAAGCGTATTTAGAACTCCCTGAAAAACGTTTCAGTGAAACAAGTCTTTTATTTTCGTCCCAATTATATTTTGTTAAATGGTCATAAGCATCATATACATCTGCCGATCCAGGTTTCTCTTTAAGATTATTATAAATAAATTTATGAGTCGTAATTGGCGTTGCATCTGTTCCCACAGGAGCTTGTAAAGATTTTACACGTCCTACCCATGGAGATGATTTTTTTTAAATGAATAAAATTTATTTCCAACGAAATTGTCCCCTTTTCGATAATATTTAATTTTTTGAAAACGATTTTCCGGAAAGCTTTTTTTAATAATTTTAGTAATTTCATATGGGTCAGTTTTATCCTCGTATTCATAAGATATATAAGGAGCATGCTCGCGCTCTGCTGCAACTAGATACTCACTACCTGCTCCTCCCAGTTCCTCCATGATATATCGAACTTTTTGCTTGCCATCATGTTTTAAAATAATATCCTTATCATGCTCATATTCTAAAATTCCAAGAGACAGACCACTCTTTCCAAAAGCCTCTACCTTCAGTAAGTCAAGCCAATCGTCGTAGTCATAGATAAGTTTATTTCCATTGGCCTTTAGTTGTTCTGTAAGATAAAAATTCTCCTTGCAGTACGTATCCTTTGTTTTAAATATTAACTTTCACCGTTGCATTTTTTAAAAATTCCCACCTCGTATCTTATAAATTTTAGATTATTATTGAGAATATTTGTACGGGCACTTATCACCCCACTGGCACAATTTGTCACGTGAGTTTTATAGCATTCTCGAAAAAGCTTATATGAATCGTAATACCTACCATAGTGATACACTGAACCCAAAGAGTCATATACAAAGGCTCGTTTTTCTCTTTTGGCTTGGCTTTTTTTATATTTCTTAATTTTGCCGAAATAATTTCTACTCCACCCATAACCTAATGGCCCATCTTCACCAGGAGTACTTATATAGCATCTTTGAAAAGAAAATGGCTCGGCTCCTTGAATTAAGTAGTCAACCTCAGAATCCATGTACATGCCTGTGATTACATTCACACAATTATTTACAATAGCTGTAGGTTCCTGTTCTAAATGAGATTGACACTCCAAATCTTTAGATTCGCTCTCTTTTCCTTTGGTAATAACTTTACCATTCGGTAATTCTTCGTTTGCAAGCTCGTTTGCATAGATAAGTGGCCTATTATTTCTCATAGGCGCACTTTCTTCCTTTGAAAAAAGTGGAACACATCCTAACGTACACAACATAAAAATTAAAATTTTTCTCATATATTTTCTCATAAGTAGATGGAAAGGTTGTTTTTGAAATAGTGCATTTTCTATGGCCTATGTAAAAGGCACGACAAAGTTCACAGTTGTAAAGTAGATGCTTTTTTTTGTCAATTTTTTTTTCAATATATTATGAAAATTTGAGCGCAGAATTTTGTAATTATAAAGTCGCAAGAGGTGCTCTAAATATGACTTAGAGGTTTATTTCATAGCCTCAAAAATTTAAAGTTTTAGTTAGAAGTTTTTTCTTTTGCAAATTTAGAATTTTTGCAGAAAATCGTGACTTAAAATATGATGATGAGAGAGATGCCTAAGATTTTTTTTTAATTATCGTAAGGTGAAAGGATTTTTCAGAATATGAAAGGATGACAAAAATCGGGAGAGATGGGCTCAATTTCGATTTATGAACCACTAGAGTAGCGCTGTAACCTGAGTTCCGAGGGAGCGGTAGATGTCAAGCCCATGGTTTAGGCCTCGAGGGTTAGGTAGGTCCAGTTCACCCACATGGGTAACACTTTGATTCACCGACATGGGTAACACTTTTCTCAAAAAAATGCTGTACTACATCTGTATTATTTACTTCTAATATAGGTCGTTATGGCATTTTTTTGAGAAAAGTGTTGCCCATGTCGGTGAATCAAAGTGTTACCCATGTGGCAACCTGCCCCTACCTTTCCTACGACCCATCCAAAAGCTTTTTCATTTTTTCAACTGCCAAAGCAAGCGTAGAGATATCCTCAGTCTGTGTGCTGTTAGGAAGATCTTTAATGACGTAAGTTTCTCCCATCAGCATAAATACATACCGAATCTCTTTTTTATCTGCGTAAGTTATCTGTTTACCAATCGAGACTTTTTCACCCGATGAGCATAAATCGACAGTGATTCCTTCTTTACGCAATGCCGTTGCAGCCTCCAGAGCTCCTTTCCGCAGGCTTAATTCTCTAAAAGCGACTGCGACTTGTGCCGCAGGAGTAGCTTGCTTTGGTAGGAGGTCTTGCTTTTTTAATACATCAAAAAGACGTGTGAGGCCAATCGATATCCCAAAACCTTCTAATCTGGTTTCACAATTTACGATGGAGTCGATTAGTTTATTATATCTTCCACCACTGGAAATGCTGCCGAATTGCGGATATTCGTTTAAGGTTGTCTCATACACAATACCGGTGTAATAATCTAACCCCCTGACCATTCCGGGATGGAAAGAAAAGTTAGGTGAATCTAACATCGAAACAAGATTTTGCAGATATGAAAAACCAGGTAAGCTTTCGTATTTTGATCCATACGTCTTGAAAAATCCTTCTGCAGAACCTTTATATCCCATAACATCTAAATTCTCCAAATTTAGCGGAATATTCATAGCTAAAAGTTCTTTTTCCACTCCATCACGGCCAATTTTATCCATTTTGTCAACAATTCTTAGCGCATCCGGCATAAGTTCTGTTGGAACCCCCATCTCTTGTATAAGAAACTTAGGGATTTCAATATGGTTAATGTAAATTGTAAAAGGTGGAATATTAAGCGATGCTAGACCTTGTTGAAGAGCATTTAAGCATTCGATTTCACTAAAAACAGAAAGATTTTCTTCGATAATATCTACATCAGCTTGAATAAAGCCTCTAAAACGCCCTGCCTGGGGTCTTTCACCACGGAAAGAGTGTGAAATGTCAAACCGCTTAAAAGGATAGATAAGCTCCTGACGACGTGCTGCAACATAAATAGCTAATGGGACAGTGCGATCAAAAGGAAGTGCTAAATCTGTCATGGTGCCATCTTGAAGCCTACCTAAAGTGTAGATCTGGTGAGAAATCCCTCCTTTAAGTTGAAGAGCGGCTATTGACTCTACCGGCCTAGGATTAAAGCTCATAAATCCAAAAAGTCGATAGATATCTTCAAGATTCTTTTTCCATTGGCCCATAAGACGATTTTCTTTTTCCGAGTAGTCTGCAAAGCCTGAAATTTTTAGAGGTATTGACATTTTATTTCCTAGTTGTAAAAGTTTTCTGACTAACCCTATCTGTTCAAAGAATAGCTATAGGGCTAAGTAATTTTAAAATTACAGAGCTTAAAACGCCACCACGAGCACAAATTTTGGGTATAAAAGGGAACAGGGCTCAAATCTTAAAACACAAGTTTATCCTTTTAGAATAAAAGGCGTCAAGGCAAACAGCTAACATAGCGACTTAGCTCGCCTACAATTCTAGAAAATCTTAGTCTTTGTAAAGCATTTAAGACAAATTCACTTCTCTGCGCTTATCAGCACATTTTACATGAAATAGCTTGATATATTTATATGACATAATTAAATTGAAAATGAATAGTAGTAACTCATTATTTCAACGTTGGGAAGGTAGTAGGCATCGAAGTGAATAATGAAATCAGGCCTCTTTTTTTTGGAATAGAAGCCAATTCTCCTTGGCCTACTTCCTTACCGCCAGGAAGACTGATCCAAGAGCAGGAGAGACACGCTACTTTGGCTTTCTTAGGAGAAACTGATTCGAATAAATTAGCTCCGCATTTGGACGCGTTTCCTGCACCTTTATTTAAAGCGGGATTAGCCGGAGTTTTCGATAAATGTTTATTTTTGCCTAAAAAGCACCCACATGTGGTGAGCTGGCATGTCGATTTTGGCGAAACTTTAAATTCTTTAGAAATTTACCAGAAATCTTTGTCCAAATGGTTAAATTCTATTGGTTTTCCTGTTGCAAATCACGAAGATAATAGAGGTAGGAATGGCTTTCACCACCCCTCCCTCCGAACCGCACGGGCGGTACTAGCGCATACGGCTCTCCGGTCGATTGTTTCCTCATCGAGACTGATACGCCGCATAAAGAGCTTGGTT
>JACDDG010000142.1 GCA_013817115.1 Parachlamydiaceae bacterium
GTCCTGCACTCGCAATCAATAAAACAACTGGTGGCTGAATTTCTGAGGCTGGCAATGTCAAGGTGCCAGACAAAGTAATCCCTACCTCAGGATTTTCAAAGGATATATGTTCTTCCGTATAAGGATAGGGAAGTTTAGGTTCTTGAGGGCGATTTGGCGCTTCTACGGATTTTACGCCGCGCTCAAATACAAGCGAGAATGGTTGGCCTGCTTGGACAAATTGGCCGGAAATTTCAGAGTTATTTTCGGTTAGCAGTCCTTCAAATTTCGCAAAGGCTGCTTTCATCTCAAACTTCAGTATGCCTTCATCGAATTCAATCCAATCGATCGGTGTTCCATTGATTTTGTGCTCTAAGGTGTCAACCGTTGCACTCAATGCCCCAGCAGAATCTTTTTGGATGTGCAGAACTAAGGTCATTTTCATCATTCCAATGTCCAATATCCCTGACCAATCACCTAAAATCGGGCTGATTTGGAGATATTCTTGAGATGGTATAGAAGCGTTCGCATGAGAACTGTTTCCACAATCAGCAATCACCATGCCGCAAAGGGCTAAAGTTAAAATTTTTCCATTCATAATTGTCCCGATTTCTTATAGATAATAGTTTCTTCCAGTTTTAATATTTGCATCGATAGAGTCGGTGGAAAAAGGGTTGCCTCATCCGACCGAAAGCTATCCATTTCAACTTTCCGGATCACCTCTCGAATTGCTTCCACGATGATTGCCGGCTGCTCACGTGTGATCATGTGCCCGCTGTGTTCAGCGAAGATTTGTTTACCGTTTATCGACTTAGTGACCAGATCTTTTTGAAGATCATTCCATACTTTTGCTATTTGATCGACTTGTTCCTCAGATAGTCCAACTTCTTCAGCGTTCATTTTTTTACCGGCCGTAATCACAATCAATGGTTTATCTCCAAGCTTTGCACCTGTTGCTTTTAACTGCTTAAGGCTCTTATCGAGCATAGCTGTTTGTTTAAAAACGGTTTTAATAAAGTTGTTAGTGGATAATTTAGCTAGATAAACCTCTTTGATCTCATCGGAAAAGGCCTCTAATTGTTTTTTATATATTGGCAAATGGGCATACATGAGGCGAGTTCCTCCAACATATGTCAGGAGTAATGCCATACTTTCATTTTGCTCAGGCATAGCTGGCATTTTATCAAGGTAATCTTCATGAGCAGAATCAACCAATACAATTCCTGCCACTTCATCTGGATATCTATTGGCATACAATAGAACATTAGACCCTCCAAATGAATGACCGACGAGAATATATGGCCCTGGTACCTTAGCGTTTTTCAAGAGCGTATGGAGTTCATCGACGATATTTTCACTCGTTCTTTCTAAAGGGCTTTCATCGCTCCATCCGTTACCTGCTCGATCATAACTGCACGCACGAGCAAACTTAGAAACCTCCGGCTGAACAAGCGCCCATTCGAGCGAGCTACCTCCCATTCCGGCATCGAATACGGTAGTTGCTCTGCCTTCACCAGAGCAATTGATGTGTAATCGATAGCCACCAACATCGACCAGTTTTCCTGGATGAGGGTAGGCACTTTCGTCAATTTTTGTGCTTATAAATTGGTACGCCGCTCCGCTCAGTAGTAAAACTGCCATCAAGCAGATGAGACTCAATCCGATTCTTTTAGTCCATTTTAACATTGCAGTTCCCTTCAGAAACGCCTGGTTTTGAATGTCCAGCATATCATCCTCTTCTGATGATTCCCAGCAAAAAAATTAACATAAGCGCTCTACCGCGCGTCTTTTCAAAATACAGATGAAAAAAATGAGATGACCTGACAAAATAAAATTGTTTTTCTTAGGAAAGGTGGGCTTTATACGATGACAATTAGACTTTTAAACCTGAAGCAACAAGGCTTCCATGACAGCGACATTATGCGCGTCACTAATCACGCGACATTGGAGATGGTCTTCGCTTATGACAAGTCTGTCCGGTCGGACAATGCCAGCAAAAAAGTGAATCTAATCTCATAGAATTCGTGAAAGGATCTAAAAAAATTGTTAAAGGAGTGTTTTATGAATTCAAAGGCGACGCATTCATCCCTCAAGGGAATTGCAGAAGAATACGCAAATAGCGTTTGGAACGGCAAAGAGATCGGCATTATCGATAAATTAATCGACCAGGATGTGCTTATTCATAGCCTGCTAGGTGATTTCAACGGAATAATTGCAATGAAAGAAGTCGTACAAGCATGGTTAAAAGCATTTCCAGATCTTCACGTCGATAATGAGATCATCATCGGGGAGGATGACCTTGTCAGCATTCAATGGCGAGCAAATGGAACCCACAATGGTGAATTTAAAGGGAGAAAGCCTACAGGAAAGCTTGTCGCATATAGCGGTGTGAGCGTCTATCGCATCAAAGATGGTAAAATCGTTGAATACTGGGCCTATCTCGATATGCAGCATTTACTCAGCCAAATTGAGTAGAAAATATTATGAATTAGAATTAGGCATTAGTCAAAGGAGTATCTTGACAGGTTTTTTTGGCTAGAAAATTTTTCAGTTTTATCTTACACTGCATTGAAAAATATTAGATGGGGGTCTATATGGGTATTAAGTTTTTGAGAATTTTGTTTTGTGTGGCAACTTTCCTCATAACGTTTATGACGGAAGCTAAAATCATTGAAACGGTTACTATCGAAAATATTATTCCTCTGATCGACGATGACACGTGGTTGCTAGTTGATCTTGATAATACAACTTTTGAAGGCAAACAGGCTTTAGGACACACTGAATGGTTTTATGACAAAGCACATGCAAAAATGAGAAATGGAATGACTCTGGAAGAAGCTACTCGAGAGTGTTATCCTGAGTGGATTGAAGTGCAAAAAATCTGTCCAGTTAAACCGGTTGAGGAAGCTTTTATTCCGGCATTAGTACTTATGAAGCAACGAGGAATTGTCATCATGGGTTTAACACATCGACAGCCATCGCTTGTTGATTCCACTTTACGTCAAGTAGCCTCGTTGGGGTTGAATTTTCTTGATAGTGCTCCAGTAAAAACCACTTTTGCCGTTCCTTCAGAGACACCAACAATGTATATCCAAGGAATTTTATTTACAGGAGAATTCAACAAAAAAGGTGAAATTTTTGTGCGTTTCCTGTCGATCATCAACCAACAACCAAAAAAAATTGTCTTTATTGATGACAAAAGAAGCCACGTCGAAGAAGTTGAAATGGCATTAATGGGGCTAGGAATTGAATATATTGGTGTACACTACACGGCCATAGAGCATGTTGAAAAAGTGTATTCGCCTGAAATTGCGGAGTTTCAACATAAATTTTTAAATAAAATTCTGAGCAATGATGGTGCTCTTTTGCTCATGCAACATGGTCTAGAATAAGAGGTTCTCTGCAAAGGCTTGGAAATTGGCTTTGAAGTGATTGGATGCCTTCTTCTGATTCTGAGAGCTCTTCTATTTTTTGAATTCAACCAACGTTGCAGCAACCCAACTTGGCGAGATATCGTTTTCAAATAGCATGAAAACATCAACCAACTTTAAATCTAAAATATGAGGTGAAACATCAACTAGAAGATACTTTAAAACTATAGTTGTATCGGTTGGATCACCAATAGCTAGTGGAGTGACTGCGCTATTATCTTTCAATTGGGTCATAGTGCAGCAGCAGGCTCTCAATTCATTATATAAAGCCCTCAAACCTGGCGGCAGAGCATTGCTGACAATGCCAGGAAAACTCCCTTCCAGCTTAGGAACAGTAACAGCCGCCTTGGTTCAAACAGAACGCTGGGCGCCGTATTTTACTGACTTTAGACAAGTCAAGTTTTACCCATCCGTAGAGGAATATGTGCCGATGCTGGAGTTGGCCAGTTTGAAAGTCGAAGCCATCAATCAAAGCGATAGCTATACACATTTTGCGGACAAAACAGCCCTGACTGGGTTCTTCCGTCCCCTTTGAAATTATATTGACCATCTCCCTCTGCAGCTTCAAGAGAAATTTATCGAAGAAATTGTCCAGCAAGTACTGACCTATGATCATCCACTCCCTGATGGTTCTATTCTTCTACATTCTATGAAGATGGAAGTCATTGTATCAAAGGGCATAGGTAAGTAAATGGCATCCCCTCTTCCCATCACTAATCAAATCCCTCTACATGTTAATGGTGAAAACCCATACGAATATCTACTGGAACCCACTCCAAAAGATATATTTATCAAAAACCTTCCTAAAAATATTCTTTTGGCCCTTTGTACTGTTCCTTCTGAGTGTTTAGCCGTCCGTCGAATAGCAGCATTGCCCATTTTTTTAGAGAACTTGCCTCCATCGGAGTGATTTTTGCCAACTCTTCTCCAAAACATTTACAAAAGTGATATCCAAATGTAATCCAATCCACACTTAAATGTTTAACCAACTAAGGATAGACCATCTCGATACA
The DNA here is from genome assembly GCA_013817115.1 of Parachlamydiaceae bacterium. Taxonomy (GTDB): domain Bacteria; phylum Chlamydiota; class Chlamydiia; order Chlamydiales; family Parachlamydiaceae; genus JACCRY01. The sequence goes on from JACDDG010000142.1 coordinate 4,424, forward strand.
GGTATCTTCTTCTAGCATCAGATTCATTTTCAAGGCATCTTTTGGGGTCACCCAGGTAAAACCTTTATGCTCATCGAACGAGATTTTCACAGAGCCAGGATGTTCTACTGGTGGGCATTTAAACATATGGTAGATTTCATCATGCTTTGGATATTTGATATAGACTTTGCCTAAATTGGTAATCCGCTGCTTGGAGATGTCAAATCCAGTTTCTTCTAAAGTCTCTCTAATGGCGGCTTGTAATGGAGTCTCTGTCTTATTAATTTTCCCTCCAGGAACTCCCCAGCAATTACCTTGCACGCAGTGTTCTTGCCGGTGAAGCATGAGGATTTTGTCATCATATTCTAGGAAACAGCCAACGATTTCAGCTTTCGGTTGGAAATCTTCCGGTTTTTTCAAATAGACTGTTGCATTTAAACAAATTGGAAGCATCAGAAATAAAAACGGTCTTAGAAGTTGATAGAGAGTCATTAGGAGGCACTCTTGGTATAGTTTAACACAGGTGATTGCAACTCGATCCATACCCCATTAGTCGCCTCTGGATGGATCCAAATGCTATGATGTTGTCCAACATTCATTTCAGTGACATACCCAGAGAGATTATCTGATAGTGCGCATTTGCTCTTTTTAATATCGGTGACTTGAATCGTAAAACCGATGACCCCTTCCCCTCTCTTTTGTAAAAATTGAGAAAGGATCCCATCGTTTGCTTTGTTTGAAGAAAGCGGTTGTAACAATTCAATTTTTGTTCCATCACCTAGCGGGATTTCAGTTATATATGCCCCGCGAGAAGTATCTTCCCATTCCCGACCTTTTTTTAGGCCCAAAAGTTCATATTCTTTTATAAAAACCTCTCGGTCATTAACGGCCATCCAAACCGACAGTAGGCGATCAGCACTATTAGCATGTACACTGTAACGATTCCATGGATGCACAGTATCGGTGGGATGATCATACTCAATCAAAAACATCGTACGGCCACAGACAAAATTCTGGGGCAGAAAAAGCGTTTTCCAGGAAGCTGAAGCGCCATCTGTAAGCTCATCATAAGAAATAGTCCCAACGCTGGGATCTGCAGCAGCACATCCTTGTCTGCGTAATGCGCCAGCAACTTCATCGAGAGAGGAGGCCTGCAAGACAAAAAAAGGCGCTCCTTCTTGGGTTCTCAGAAAATCGACCAACCAAGAAGCTTTCTCTTTGTCGAAATAGGTTAAAAGTTCGAGGTAACTGTTGTCTGCAAACCATGCCCCGCTATTTTCTGTCCCATACTGTTCATGCCGACCACGCGGGAAGAGCGCAAACCCTAACTGTTCTTTGTAAATAGTCTCCGCTTCAGCGAGGGAGCTCACCCCAATGGCAATATGATCTAACCGAGGAATCCCACTAAATATTGCTGACATGATCTGTCGACCTCCATTTTTTCATAATCCGTACATTCTTTTGTCTCGTTCGTTTAAAGGGAGATTTTACCAGAAAAAATGGCTATTTGCTAGAAGGAAGTGAGGGTGCCTTAGCATTAGTGATAGCCTGAATTTATTTCATCACCAGCACACCCACATTGCGCTCAAAAGGAGTTTTAACTAAATTCGTATATTTTTTTTGTTGTCATAAAAAATCAATGCCCGAATTTCGGCGGCGGCTTTATCTGGACTTGTTATAATGGAAACAAAAACAGAGATTTGAGTCCTGATTTTAGAGAGGAAAGTGATGATAACAGCGGAAACTAAAAAAATATATTATCAAGCGTTGATAGACAAAAATACTGAATATGAGGGTGTTTTTTTTGTTGGCGTCAAAACAACCGGTGTATTTTGCCGTCCGACATGTCCAGCAAGAAAACCAAAATTTGACCATTGTGAATTTTTTGCGACTGCTCAACAAGCTCTTTTGGCTTCATTTCGACCTTGCAAACGCTGCTGCCCGCTTTCTCATCCTATAGCTCTTTGCAAATGACGTGATCGATTTTTTAGGTGCAATTATCTCACTGATTGTTCAAAAAAGAGGTTTCCAGCCCATTGTTTTCATCGAGCAGGGCATCTTCTAGCCAAAAT
>JACDDG010000143.1 GCA_013817115.1 Parachlamydiaceae bacterium
TGTATAACCTTAATAAGGAAACTGCTATGGAAGAGAAACAGAATCACTTACAGAGGGGAAATTCGAAGAATTTCTGACACGCCAGTCCCATATACTATAACCGGAAATTAATTAATCAAAGGTGGTCTCTAGATCAATCGTATTTCCAACTTCTAGCCCTTATGCATTTTTGGATCAAATGTATCGCGAAGAGCATCCCCAACTAGAGCTATTGCAACTAAGAGAGTGGTTAACAATGCTGCTGGGGGCCATAAGAGATTACTTTCTCCGGGGAAAGCGGAGCGGCCTTCCTCCATAAGCACTCCCCACGAGCACGATCCTTCTTCTCCAAGCCCAAGAAATGAGAGGCCGGCTTCACTAGTAATGGCTCCCATCATAGCAAAAGGGAGTAATGTAAGCAGAGGTGGAATTGCATTTGGAAGGATGTGACTAAACATAATGTAACTATTTCGATAACCCAGTGCAAAGCAAGCTTCTACGTATGGCAAACTGCGCTGCTTTAAAAACTCTCCTCTTAAATAGCGGCTGAAGCCGGTCCATCCAAATAATCCAATGATTGCAATCACAATGAATATTGATTTGCTTTGGAGTATTGCTACAGCCATTAGCAGCATGAAAAAGGTCGGCATGGCTTCCCAAATTTCTAAGAGCCGCGAAACGATTATATCTACTTTTCCCCCATAGAATCCTGCTAAGGCTCCGATGGGAATAGCAATAACGAGGGCCATGCCAACTGCCAAAAAACCAACAACTAACGATATGCGCACACCAAAAATTAGGGCGGCTAAAAGGTCTTTTCGGTTTATGCGGGTAAGTTCCCACCAAGAAAGCTTTTGGTTAAAACTTTGTGAGCCGCCAGCATCATCTTCCCAATGAAAACTTCTTAAGAGGGGCATCACCACTAATTGTAGTTTAAGGCTTTCACTTTCAATCCACTTGAGACGTTCCTCACTGTAATTAATTTTTGCTTCGGTTTTTTGACTAGATTTAGACTTTATCGTTTGAGCAGTCTTCTCGAGCGTTTTTTTTTGTTGTTCAATTTTAGATTTTTCAAGCAAATATTCTCTGTAAAAGAGTGTTTGAGGCTCTTCGTCAGTATATTTTCTTAGGCGTTCATGTTGTAATTTTTTTTGACGGTATTTTAAAAGCTGGTTAAGTTTAGCTTCTGCGTCCATGAAATGCAAATCGAAATCCCAATTTGGATAAAATTTGGAACGAGATGCTAAAGCGTGATTGCGTTTTAGGATCAGTTCGGGATCGCTTGTGGGATCCGTCGCGGGGTTGTGAATGACGTACGCAAATAAGGCCATTTGCAGTACGCACAATGTAAAAAGAATTTTTCCTCGATACCTTAAGCCTTCACAGCGAAGACATAAAAACATAAAGGGGAAAGTGAACATAAGTATATTGAAAAAAATATCGAGAGGTTTTGTGAAGAATTCAGGATAAAATAAAACTCTGAAAAGAGGAAAATAGGCAGTGCCTTCGTAGAGTACAAATAATGGTTTGCTGGAAGCTAAAAAGGGTGCGTAAATACCAACGAGGCAAAAAAGAACGACAACCCAGAAACCGATATATCCTAAATAATGTTTTTTAAACTGTTTCCAGTGAGTTTGCCAGTACGAGTAAATGGGAGCATGTAGAGTTTCATTTTTCATTTATTTTGATCGTTTTTGGAAATAGAAAATTTGTATAAACTTTTATACCTACCCTACAAAAAAATTAAATGTAATTCCATTTAAAAATAAAGAGGCGAAAACGATTATTACAAAATAACTCGGAGGTACAGAGGAACTCAAGGGGTAGGTTATATCGAGGGATATTTTAACAAAATTATCACAGTGAACAAATATGATGCTGTTGTAATTGTTTACCACCACAGAGACACAGAACAGAGAACACAGAGAGAACACATAGGCATTCTGGATGTGTTTAAAATTGCCTTTATTTTCTCTCTGTGTTCTCTGTTCTGTGTCTCTGTGGTGGTAAATAATTACAAAAGAGTATCAACATTTTTAATCGAACAAATTTTTTTCAGATCTTTTTGCCTCCCATCTTCAATTTCATAAGCAACACCAGACTCTTGAAAAATATCAATCCAACTGCTACAATATAATCCTAATATAAGTTGAATATTTAAACTTAAAAAGAGCTCGTTGCGAGCAAAAAACAAGCAGAGATCTTTTGGAATACGAAGAGCACGATATCAATACAATAGGAATAAATCAACTTCCCGAAGATCTCTCAACTCCTCCAGAGGTTTTGTATATTTTCCCGTTGATTAAACGCCCGTTTTTCCCCGGAATGGCCGCCCCATTAGTCATTGAATCCGGAGCATTTTTAGATGCCTTTAAAGAGGTCTCGGCTACTGAGCATCGCAGCATAGGACTCTTCTTAACAAAAAGTGAAAATGTAGATCCCTATAAAGTTTCTATCGACGACCTTCACCCTGTTGGTGTTCTGGCAAAAGTCTTACGTATCATTCCTCTGGAAAACGGAAGAGTACAGGCTGTGCTAAGCATGGAAAAGCGTATTAGTATTGTAGAAGGGTATCCTGCTGAAAATCAACTAAAAGCTAAAGTCGTTACTCACGAAGAAATTCCTCTATTAGATGACGAGCTCAAAGCCTATGGCATCAGCATCATGCTTGCCATTAAAGAATTGTTGAAGATGAATCCGCTTTTCAAAGAAGAACTTCAAATATTCTTAGGTCATACCGATTTTACAGACCCTTGCAAATTGGCAGATTTCGCTGTTGCCCTAACAACTGCTTCACGAGAAGAATTGCAAGATGTTCTGGAGGCATTTGAAATCCATAAACGCATCGATAAAGCGTTGACTATATTAAAAAAAGAATTAGATTTAAGTTCGTTGCAAAGCGACATTAATCAAAAAATTGATGCAGCCATTTCTAAAGGTCAAAGAGATTTCTTCTTGCGCGAACAGTTAAAAACCATCAAGAAAGAACTGGGAATTGAAAAGGAAGATAAATCTGTTAATCGCGAAAAATTTGAAGCCCGTATCAAAGATCTTATTCTTCCCGCTGATGTTGCTAAAGTAATCAATGATGAAATGGATAAGCTAAGTATTTTAGAAACTCAGTCCGGAGAATATGCTATCTGCCGGAACTATTTGGATTGGCTAACTTCGATTCCTTGGGGCGTTCACAGTCCAGAAAATTATCAAATTAGTACTGCAAGAAAAATACTTGATGAAGACCATTATGGCTTGGATGATATCAAGCAGCGTATTATTGAGTTAATGTCCGTCAGCAAGCTAGCAGGCAAAGTTAAAGGAAGTATCATTTGTCTTGTTGGTCCTCCAGGTGTAGGGAAAACAAGCATCGGTAAGAGTATTGCTCGCGCGCTTAACCGAAAATTTTATCGATTTTCTGTCGGCGGTATGCGTGATGAGGCTGAAGTTAAAGGGCACCGTCGCACATATCTTGGTGCTATGCCAGGAAAGCTTATTCAAGCCCTAAAATATTGCCAGACGATGAATCCGGTAATTATGCTGGATGAGATTGACAAAATGAGCAACCATTTTCATGGAGATCCTGCTTCAGCTTTATTGGAAGTATTGGATCCGGAACAGAATTGTGATTTTTTAGATCATTATCTTGATGTAGGTTGCGATCTATCTAATGTACTATTTATTACAACCGCTAATGTCTTAGATTCGATTCCCGGACCATTAAAGGATCGTATGGAGATCTTACGTCTTTCAGGCTATATAATGCAGGAAAAAATTGAAATCGGCAAAACTTACTTAATTCCTCGCCATCGCAAAGCCATGGGTTTAAAGGCTTCGCAAGTTGTTTTCAATCAATCTGCATTACGTGCTATCATAAATGAATATGCGCGTGAAGCAGGTGTCCGATCGTTTGAAAATGAAATCAAGAAAATTTTACGCAAAGTCACTTTAAAAATTGTTGAGGCTCAAGAAATAGCGGAAAATAAGGAAGACAAGGAAAACAAGGAAAAGGCTAATAATAAGAAAATCGGCAGTAAGAAATCGAGCAAAAAAGAAGTTGAAGTTCCCCCTAAGGTGACTTTGACTAGCGATAACTTAGTCGATTACTTAGGTAAACCACGTTTTACTACAGATCGATTCCATGAAAAAACTCCTGTTGGTGTCTGTACAGGGCTTGCATGGACTTCTATGGGTGGCGCAACACTTTACGTTGAAACCATCAAAGTCGTCGGGGAAAAGCGCGCTATGATGCTGACGGGCCAAGTTGGGCATGTTATGAGGGAATCGGCAGATATTGCATGGAGCTTTCTGCACAGTGCCATTCACAAGTATGCTCAAGGGTATACATTTTTTGATAACTCTCAGGTTCATGTTCACTTTCCGGAAGGTGCGACTCCAAAAGATGGACCTTCGGCGGGTATTACAATGGTTACAGCTCTATTGTCTTTATTGCTCGACACCCCAGTTTTAGCTGATTTAGGTATGACGGGCGAATTGACGTTGACCGGACGAGTTCTAGCTATTGGTGGAATCAAAGAAAAAATTGTAGCTGCTAAACGCTCGGGGCTTAAGATACTTATTTTTCCTAAAGATTGCGCTCGGGATTTAGATGAATTGCCTGTTTATATTAAAAAGGGTCTTACATTTCATTTCGTACAGCACTATGACGATGTGTTTCGAATCGCGTTTCCTCACTTAAATGTTACAAAATAATGGATGTATTTATGAAAATCAAATCAATTGATTTAGCTTGGATTGTTGTAAAAGATCTAAACCAGTCTGTCAAATTTTATACAGAAAAAGTGGGCTTAAAGCTAATAGAGTTGAATGAAGGTTTTGGATGGGCTGAATTGCAAGGTGAAAATGGTGGAGTAAAGTTAGGTCTTGCACAAGTCCATCCTACAGGCAATGAGGGTATTATTCCAGGAAATAATGCAGTTGTTACATTAACTGTTGATAGCATTGAAGACTCTGTTGCAGATTTGAGCGCTAAGGGAGTGAAGCTGATTGGTGAAATGCAAGAGGTTCCTGGTCATGTTAAATTGCAAATGGTTCAAGATGAAGATGGAAATCATATTCAGCTTGTTGAATGTTTATATCATAAGTGCTCTGAGTAGTAACATAATATTTTTGCTGATCTTTCTAGGTTATTAAATGGCGGTAGGGTTGATTTAATCGACCATCCTTAGATTCATGACCCTTTCATTATTCGCGTCATACACTTGTAATTCTCAGCTTTACGCTTATCATTTAACTGTACTGGAGCCAATGTCTCCGACTTGAGTACTAAAGATGACAAGCCCGGTTTTTAACCTCCAAATTTTCAGGTCAACCTTGAGTCACGCGTTTTCAAATATATTAATCCAAGCATCTGATCAACGAAAAATCGCTTAATATTTGACTACTTTTCGGAGTTATTAGCTTTTTCTATATGTTAAGCAATGTTAATAGCACTTTCTAATTATTTACTTATTGCAAATATGTCTTCCGTAAGATAGGCTGAATTGATTCAAGATGTCTTAATATAAATATTAAAATAATTAAATTTTTAAGAAAAGGAGGTCTAATAATGCAGCACCTTGATAATTACATTAATTCTAAATATCCGGTTTTGCTAAGTCAACGCGAAGAATATTATAAAAATTGGAATCCCTATTCTTATATTTCTCAAAATTTTAAACAAGTTGATAGCCGGCTAATGACTGCTTGGGATAATAGTACAGAAACAATAAAAGCCCTTGTTTTTGGAATTCTAAGTGGGATCATCAGCATCGAGCCGCTAATAATGGATACAATGGATTTGAAAAGGCGAATTGTTGGTATTACATTTCATACAAGCCAAAGTCTCTATAGTGAAATGCTTATTAAGACTATTCTTGCGAATTTTAACAATAGTATTAGTTTCAATGCATATAATTCTGACGTTATCGGATATGTTTCGGGTCCAGCTTTTCTTGAGTGTAATATTGCTGGAGTATATTGTGCGATGCTGAGAGAGATTTTTCATGTCGATGTACAACATCAAATCAGTCAAATTAAATTGCAGCTTCAAGATTTTCAAATCAGAGATTTAATAGAGAAAGTCAATCAACTTCAATACGATACAGAGCAATTTCTGGCTTGCTCAATGAATACACACTAGCCTTTTTAGGCCAATAGTAGTGAATTCTTGATCTTTTAGTTTTTTTCTTTTTAATAAGTGCCCTGAGCTAAAAACAGAGCGGCAGCGCACTTAGGTTTAGGATTTGATGGAAATTTTGTCTACATATTTTATGCGTCAAAAATCTAGGCGTCCCAACAGTCAGCAATGTGCCCTAAGCCCCGAGGAAGCGGCAGATACCGCTCCCTCTGGAGCGAGCGCAATGCTGACTGTTGGGACGCCTATAGAAATAGCCATTCATGAACTTATCCCCCGGTAGGGGGAACGGGTTAATAGCCCCGGGTGCAGCGATAGCGGAAACCGGGGTTCGGATCATTAAAAAACGTGC
>JACDDG010000144.1 GCA_013817115.1 Parachlamydiaceae bacterium
TGAGAGGCTTGTTCACCTTTTCGGTCAAATTTCTGCATGTCCACCATATTTTTGGGGGTTATGCATCCTTTCTGTGGTCTTTGTGGTTGAAATAAAAAAATTTTACCACAGGAATCGCAGAGTCACCAGAGGAGTTTTGTTTGACCGAAAATTTTACTCTATGGTGAAAGCCCATGTAAGCTGCTGTGAGCTAAGATTTTGGCTTAAAGTTCAATTTTTGGTTCGAAGGAATAACTTAATGGCCTTAATCAGGCTCTAATGGAGTTTTTTTATGCTAGGTATGATTTTCGCAGGTTTTATAACTGCATCAATCCCAAATGCGAATGAATGGCAAATTACTGAAAAAGGTAATGAGAAAAAATTGACTTGGGAAAATTCTATCGCAGAGATGGCACAAAATAATCTCACTCATTATAGTAAGGCAGAGTTAGAAACTGATTGGAGATTGAATGATTATTTTCCTTTGATTTATATTATTAATCTTCCTCAAGCTGAAAAAAGACTTAAACGCTCTCTGCAAGAATTTTATTCCATTGGAACCAAAACCATCCATGTATTTCCAGCAATAGATGGTAGCAAGGATGTTCCTACATCGACATGGAAAAAATTTCACTCACGTTTACATGACATTGACTCCTCTTGCCCTGAACAGTTTGACCGACTGCATCAACGTCAGGCAGGGTGCTACATGAGCCATTATAAGTTAGTTCAAAAAGTCAACGAAGCTTTTGAAGGGGCTCTAAAGCAGCTTAAAGTGGCAGAAATTTCTAAAGACCTTAATGCCATTAGAGAAGCAAACCAAACTGTTCAGAAATATAGTAAGGTTTTGATTTGTGAGGATGATATAGGTTTTGGCTATCTTAATACGGCGGATTATACAATTTTTAAAAAAAGAGTGGGAGAGTCTTTCACTAAAGCTCTTACTAAGCTGCCATCGAATTGGGACATTTTGTACTTTATTGTCAATCCAACAAACCCTACAAAAAAAATATCGCATCGCATACGAAAAATCAACACTTCTTGGTGTTTTTGTGCTTATGCTTTACATCACACGATGTATAAGCCTTTTTTGGAGCATCTTAAAAAAATTGAAGAAAGTGATGTTGTTAAAGTTTTGCCGGTAGATTCTGAAATCAGTGAAATTCAACATCTTCACCATGTCTATGCGATTTCACCTTCTATCGTTTATTCTTTCGGGGGGGAAAGTCAAATAACTGGAAAGACATGGTTCCCCTGGCAAGGACAACCTAAATATCCTCAAGATTGATGGGAAATGCTCCTATCCGAGGCCACATTTGATCCTATGCGTGGCGCAGGATTCCAAATGATACCAATCTGATCGATAAGACGAAAAATGTGTTGAATCATAAAGTCTGTGAGGCGTGTAAATCGACTTGAAAGGAGATCAAGACGGTCTACGACTTCAAGCGGAAGAATTAAATTACAATCGATTATTAAACATTCTTCCAATGATCTTCTCAAACCTTTTGCTGCAAAATTCATCAGCCCAATTCTTTTTTTAAGATCATTAATAAATTTCTAAGCTGGATTATACCATTTGTAAATTGGATAAGTCAAATATGTCTTTTCTTTAAAAATGGAATGACTTTCGTTATTTTAAATTGTTATTTTATTTTCAATGAAATGCTAGATCTGCTAAAATTCAACTTTAATAACTCAGGGTCATACCAGTACACCATGTCAGTTAAATTGTCGGAAATTTTTGATTTGAAAGCTCCCGCTGTTGAGAAATCGAAAGTGACCCAATATTATAATATGGGGTCACTTTCGATTCTCAACCCCGGGGCTTTCACATTAAAAATTTCGACCATTTAACTGACACGGAGTACTAGAGTGATTTCCAAAGAAAATAGTCTTGAAAAACAAGTCCAATCATTAGCCCTTATAGGGCCATTCATGCTGCTAGTTACTCTGATAACCCTTTTAATTAGTCCTTCACATCAGCAATTACACCTACCTCTTATAGCAGTTAGTGGCATCCTTATTTGTTGGAAATGGAAGATGCAAGGATTATTCTCGTCCCTAGCGCTACTCACTATAGCTTTGTTCTATCAGCTTTTTTTTAACTCACCTCCAGAAAGAATTTTCTGGGAGCTTTTGGTTGCCGCAGCGATAGCATTGACTTTTAGCATTACTGCTCTCAGCTTCAAAGAGGTTGAGGAAGTTTTATGTGAAGCACAACAAGAATCGACTTCTACTAAGCATCAATTTCACAATTTGAATGATCAGATTCAGAAACTTGAAGAACAATGCAACAGTGAATTGAATCACGTGAATCAAGATACAGCTAAAAGTGAACTTCTACGAAAAAAATTAGATGAACAAATCGCCCTTACTCAAGCAAGTGAGCAGGTTGCAGAAAAAATTCGCGAAAAAATGAATGGCATTTCTCTTCAAAATGAAAGCTTGCTACGAGAACTATTTCAGAAACGACACGAGTGTGATAAGCTCTCACATAGCCTTGCAGAGCAAATTGAATTAACTCAGATGGAACTTGATGATCAGAAAAAGGCTTATGAAACCTTGCACGAAGCCAAAAAAACGCTTGAACTGAAACATCAAAATGAAATAGAGGCTTTAAAAGAGACTATTTCTTTCAATAAAACCTCGCAGAGCAGTCTGGAAGCTAACTTGAATTTAATAGAGGCGCTAAGGGAAGAAAAGAAAGTTACAGCTGAGCGTCATTATAAAGAAATTGAAGACTTGCATGAAATGATTTCATCTCTTAAAGAATCTCAGGTTGATCTTGAGAAAGAAAAAAATTCCTTAAATACTCTAAAGCAAGAAAATAAGACCGCAGAAGATATTCACAATAAGGAAATAAAGACTTTGCAGGAAACGATTTCTTCCCTGAAAGCTTCTTTGTGCGGTCAAGAAGACTATGCGAATTTAATAGAGACACTCAAAGAAGAGAAAAAAGCTACGGAAGAACGCCATCAAAAAGATATTGAAACTTTACAAGGAACAATCTTTTCTCTTAAAACCTCGGACAATGGTCATGAAGCGCATAAAAAAGCATTAGACATTTTTAAAGAAGAAAAGAAATCTACAGAAGAACTTCATTTTAAAGAAATCGAAGCTTTGCATGAAACTATTTCCTCTCTCAAAGCTTTTAAAACAGAGCTTGAAAAACAAAACGGCTCCCTAAAGAGCCTGAAAGAAGAGAAAAAGGCAACTGAAAAGCGTCATCTCAAGGACATCGAAGCTTTGCAAAAGCAAATTTCAATGCTTAAGACAAGCGCAAGACCGGAAAAAAATTCTCCGTCCTCATCGCGTTCTTCCACTGAGCAAACACAAGATCAATCGAAACCTAATCAAAAGCTTAAGGGGAAAGGTTCCAAGACCAATAATTGGGCAAATACTATTTTGTCCAGATGGTCAGAGCCTGAAGACCAGCCACAATAGTTACAAGTCGTAGCGAAACCACAGTCAAATTTTGTCTTTCCCACCAGATAACCTTAATCCCAAGCGAGATGCTAAGTCCCCCTTAAACTCATCAAAAAAGTAGCTCATCATTCCGATTCAGACGTTGAGTATTAACGTAACATAAAATAAGTTTAAACTATGATCTTGATCTTAACTTCCAGCAACTAATTTTGAGGTGGTTCGCCTTTCGGACAGGGCTTAAAGTTGTTTGTCAGCTACGTGGATACCAACATCGGAATAATGGTGCAACATTTTTGCCGCGATCAGAGCGGTTAGGCTATTCGATTTTGCTTATAAAATTTAGTTTGTATTTTGATAAGAATCCTAATAACTTGTATTACATTCTACTCTATCTTGTCCAGGTCGTCATAACCTCATGCCCTTCCTCAGTAATCAGCAATGTGTGTTCCCACTGTGCGCTCGAGCGATTATCTTTTGTGCGAGCTGTCCAATAATTGAGTGGGTCGATGACCGCTTCGCGTACGCCGGCATTGATCATCGGTTCTATCGTAAAAGTCATTCCGGGAACCAATATAACAGAGTTTCGATTTCGACAATGTGGGATCTGCGGATCTTCATGAAATTTTACTCCCACTCCATGACCTACAAATTGATTCACCACTGAACATCCCATCGAGTTTGCATAGCTTTCAATCACTTCTCCAATATCTGAAACAGGGATACCTGGTTTCAAAATGGCGATAGAGCGCATCAAGCACTCATAAGAGACATCTACAACCAATTGTCTTTCTGCAGACAGTTCGCCAATAGTCACCATGAGACTGCAATCGCCAAAAAATCCTTTGTAGATTGACGCAATATCGATATTTAGGATATCGCCTTGACGCAGCGGGGTATTATCGGGAATTCCATGGCAAATCACTTCATTAAACGAAGTACAAATCCCTTTGGGAAAAGGAGGATGTCCGTAATGCAACGCAGCCGGAATGGCTCCCGCGTCACGGTGTAATTGAGCAGCATAAGTATCAAGCTCTTGAGTTGTCACCCCTTCTTTTGCCATTTTTCTTGTAGCAATCAGAATTTCCGAAGTTAAGCGACAGGCCTCTCTTATGCCAGCGACCTGTTTTTCATCTTTTAATAGAATATGATGATCATTCAGATATTTTTTGCGCAATAAGTCTGCTGTCAGTTTACCAGGAGAGGGAAAGTGGCATTTTTTCCATTTAACTCCGCTTCCACACCAACAGGGATCATTTCTCTGAATCATAGTAATTCCTTCATTTGTTCTTTTTCAATTTCAGCATGTGTTTTTCGAAGATACATTAATTCTAAAGAACCATCAATGGCAATATTACCGACGCGTAACTGCTCTTCAGCCAAAAAAGCCATCTGAAAGGGATTTGGAGGTAGCATTTGCCATTCAGATTCAGGGCAAAAAGATTCAAGTTTAGGTTTTAGGATTTTATCTTGTGGAGTGACTATCCAATTTGACCCCTTCAACAGCTCTTTGACAGCATCTAAGGAAATCACTTGTGGTTCATGGGTGCATCTAACGCATCCCCTATCATCTTTAACTCCACCTGCAACATAGACTCCACCAATCCTGGCATCCACTAGTACTAAAAATGAACCACTACCATTAGGAACAAAACATTTTAAAGTTGAAATTCCGATCAGAGGTATATCTGCCGCAAATGCTAGGGTTTTTGCGAACATCACTCCTACCCGTATTCCTGTATAGGAACCCGGGCCTATGCCAACAGCGATATACGACAAATCAGACGCCTTAAGTTTTAATTTACAAAGACCTTCGTAGACACAAGAGGCTAGGTATTTGGAATTATTTAGGCCCAAGGGCAACTCTTTTTGAAACACAATTTGCTGACCTTCCATCACAACTGCAATAGTGTGTTCGGTGCTCGTTTCGATGAGTAAAAAAGGCAAGCGGGATCTCCTTTCCTTAAATTATGCGAATGGGTAGATTTATGCGTTCAGGGAAAACAAAGTCCTTTAAAGTTCTCATGAAGTAATTGTCGGTCATTCCTGATATGTAGTCGATCACCATACGTTCCGGAGATGTATTTTCAAAATAAGAAACGGGCTTAGCACATAGAAACTGATCCCAAATATAGCTCTTTTCATTTTTAGCCTTATAATTGGAAAGCAAAAACTCGAAAACGATCCGATAACTACGCTCGATTTTTAATGATTCTGTTTTGATTGCGGGATGAACGTAGATGTTCTCAAAATTAAATTTACGCAACTTTTTGATAGCATCACGTATTGGATCCGACAAAGCAATATATTCTTTGTCGTAACTGTTTTCGATCATATCGCAGGCTACGACATTTAAAATATCGCGATTGGTAATTCCAAGAATTGTCATCGGAACTTGCTCCCGTTTTATAAGTCCTAAGTGAATGGCGTCTTCGATATCCTTCCCTAAATAACTGATCGTATCACATAATTTGACTAAGCAACCTTCTAGGGTTCCCGGAATAAATGTGGCATCAGGATCAGCCAATTTTAAAGTTTTTTCGTGTTTATGAATTTCCCACGTCTTGTCATAACGAGGAACCAAGGGAAGTTCTGTGCTTCCTCCGTCATGACAAAGAAAGCCATCATAGACAGCTAGCCCTAGTCTTAATGGTTCAATTTCGCTGAATAGACGGCATGATTGCCATGGATGAGCGAACGGCATATCACAATATTCTTTAGACAGGTCAGAAAGATATTGCTCGCCTTCATGTCCAAAAGGGGGATGACCGACATCATGGCCCAGGGAAATAGCCTCTACCAAATCCAAATTTAATTGCAGTATTTCTGCGATTCCCCGCGCGAAATGGCTTACAAATTGCACATGCAATCCTCTATGCGTAATATGATCATTATCAACTAAATAAACGACTTGTGTTTTATCGGTATAACGTGCATAAGCTTTAGAATGGACGATGCGGTCAATATCCCGTTTGTAAGGCAATCTGTAGTCATCCTCAGGCCCCAGAAGTCGACTATGATTTTTCGACAAGGCAGCTTTAGGATGTAATTT
>JACDDG010000145.1 GCA_013817115.1 Parachlamydiaceae bacterium
GATCAAAAACAGCCCATATTATAATATTGGGTCGTTTTTGATCGCTTAATTCCGGGGCTTTCTTAAAGCCAAAAATCCAACATTTGGACGCACTTCGGTATACATAAATAGTGAAGCTTAGCTTCCCGCTTGTGACTATAGGCTAGCCTTACATTAAGGGCTGTAGATCCTCTGAAAATGAATATAATTAAACAGTTTTTTTGAGGCATTGAAGATTTTGCAAATCGCTAACAGTCTTTTCTAAAGTCACAAATTCCGTCTGCAAAGGCTCTTAAACATACAATAATCGCCCTAAAGTAATTTTAAACCAGATTTTCATGCTGATGAGAGTTTTAGACCCGAGGGAAATTCTGAGAAATTTGGATCGTTTTTCTCAAGATGATAACACGAGCTCTATCGCTACTTTCTCCATCTGTGACCTCTCTTAAAGAGGCGTGCCGTAAGCTACAAAACACTTTTTATGAGTTCTTAATTTTAGTTTGATTTAATAATAAAGCTACAGTAAATATATTTAAATTCTATCCGCGATTGCCCCGAGATGAAAAAAAGAATTTGACATGAATTTTGAAAAGAGTTAAAGCTAATGTTTAAGTGCCTAAACCAAAAAACAAGGATCTTATATGAAAAAAATCTTATTTATTTGCAGTATGTTTATTGCAACCCAAACTTTTGCTGCTGATAACATGGATGTTAGCGTAAAAGGATGCAGACAGGTCAGAGATTGTAAACCTGTTAGCGAGTGCAAACCGTCCCGCATTTGTGATGCAGGAGCTACAGGAGCTAGAGGACATGCAGGGTCAAGAGGAGCTAAAGGCAAACGGGGCAAAAATGGCTCAAGAGGTTGCGATGGAGAGCGTGGTTTAAGAGGTCTTACGGGTTCTACAGGTCCTACAGGTCCTGCAGGCAATGGCTCTGGTGCAACTGGAGCAACTGGATCAACAGGCGCAACAGGCGCAACAGGCGCAACAGGAGCAACAGGAGCAACAGGAGCAACAGGAGCAACAGGAGCTACTGGCTTAGCTGCGGCTGGTTCTATTATTCCTTTAGCTTCAGGGTCAGTACCTGTTGTTTTGACTTCTGTCGGCCTTGATGGGACAGTTCCTGCAATCGCAACTGGAGCTGCTGTGGGCTTTGGCAGTTCATCAATTATCAGTCCTTTTACTCCAGATGGGACAATAACTCTTGACGGCCTTACTCCTCCTGGAGACTTTTCATTTACAGTGCCACGTGCAGGTACACTTACATCCATCGCTGCTACTTTTACACCTCTGCTTGGGGTTGCGGTGCCGGAAGGCGTAATTATAGAAGCCTCTGTATTCAGGGCCTTCGAAGGTAGTACTACATTTAGTCAAGTCGGTGAAGTACCTCTTGTGTTTAATGGTGCTATATTTCAAGGCATAGCTCCTTTAGCCGTAGCTTTAAATCCTGAAGATAGGGTGCTAGTAGTATTTTCAGCAACTTCTACAACAGGTACTCCAATTACTTCAGTAGTTGTATCTGGTTTTGCAAGTGCAGGACTTACAATTCAATAAGAATTTTCTTGCTTATCAAGCGCTCAAAAAGCAAGCTTGATTTGATCGCCTCGACTTTAAAGTCGAGGCGATTTTTTTTATCCCTCCAAATATCCCATAAGACATGTCAACGAATTTAATCTCGATAAACCTCCTGTTTTTTTAAGCGTTTGCTCAAATTTAGGCTATAGCATATTCATTACTTTAATTTCATGACTCCTTCGAGGTCTAGATGAAAAAATTCCTTTTTATTGGAGGCTCCTTTTACAGGCGATACAGCAGCTGCGACTACAAGAATTTATTAAAGGATGTAAGCGAACGCAAGCCAGATGGTAGATCAGATCAAAAATTGCGATGGTCTGCGTTTGGTCCCTCTCCAAGATCTATTACAGAAAATTGGGAGAAATCATCTTAATTTTACGCATAAGTTTTCTTGGTGCTATTTCAGATGATGATGTTAAAATGTTTCAACGCCTTCGGGATGCTATCAAGATTGTCATTAGGGTCTTTGCAGTCGTTAAGGTCATTTGCCTTAATTGTCCTTATTGTCATTCGTCGTAAATTCACAACTTGAAAAAAATTCATCTTTTATTTCTTTTTTTATCTTGTGCATGAAATCTACTTTTGTTAATCTAGTTTTTCATGCGGAAGTGGCGGAATGGTATACGCGCTACCTTGAGGTGGTAGTGGGAGTAATCCCGTGGGGGTTCGAGTCCCCCCTTTCGCATTTCTTATCTAATCTCTCTTTTGTAGCAAAAATATAGCACGAATTAGAATCACGTTTTTTTATTCAACCTTTTTTTAAATCATAAGTTGACGCTGTAAACATCGTAATTGGTGGATTTTTTTGTAGGATGCTCATGAGGGGAAAGATGAGCATGATAATTTAAGATAAAAAATTTATTTTAAATAAACATCGTTTGCAGCGTCAACTTATGTTTAAAAAAGATTGAGCATGGAATTTTTCTTTAAGGCATTCGAAAACGAAATTAACCCAAAAGCGATTCAAACAGCCAATCAATCTTCTCTTTAAGACCCAAATCCATCACACTCTCCTCTATTAGCGGAAGCGAACGGCTAAACGCCAACGTAAAAACTGCTTGAGCTTCAAAAGCTGTCAAGGATATACCTTGATCGGGTTTATGCTCTTTACAAAAATTTTCCCCTTGAACGATATAATGATTAACCAGATCCTCGTTACATTGCTTGCAGTGGGGGGTAAGCCCGAAAAGACCTTCATGTCTTAGCAACTTCAGTTGAAAACTACTCACAAGATTTTGAACCTGCTTAGCTTGCGCTTGCGATAACCTTTCCATATAACAAATAAGCAGCTCATAAACCAAGTGAGCGGGTTTAAGCTCAACTTGTGTCGCCGTAAGGCTTTTAACTAATGCACAGGCACCTTCAAGGCGCTCAAGAGATTCTCTAAGTCCAAGATGGTAATTGATAACAGATTTTTCCTGGCAAAGAAAAAGTGTGCTTTGACGTTTAGCGTATATAAATTCTGCCTGAGTCAACGGGGCAGTGGAAGTGGCTTTCTTTTGATTTCTATAAGCGCCTTTAACAATTAATTTTATGAGTCCTTCTTCGCGAGTGAAGACTGTCAAAATTTGGTCGTAATCTCCGTATTTTAAGGCGTGAAGGACTACGCCTTCACTTTTATGTATTTCCATAGTATTTGGTTACCATTGCACTCCTAAGGATTTGAAAATAGAATCTCCTTTTTGGAGCGTTTCTGCATACTCTTGTTCCGGATCGGAATCTGCAACAATCGCTCCGCCAAGCTGAAGGTCGATACGCCCATCTTGCACGACTGCCGTACGAATGGCAATATTGAATTCGAAATCACCATTGTCACAAAAATAACCCAGGGATCCTGTGTAAATGCCGCGTGGACGGTTTTCCATCGCTTCAATCACCTCGATCGCTTTTAATTTAGGACACCCTGTGATTGAACCTCCGGGAAAACAGCTACGAATGAGATCAAGCGGGTGAAGATCTGGAACCGCACAGGAACTGATAGTGGCTACCAAATGAAAAACATTGTCGTAAGCTTCGCAACCCCAAATTTCTTCTGTTTTTACGCTTGCTGGAAGACTGATTTTCCCCAGATCATTTCTCATCAGATCAACAATCATGAGCAGTTCCGCGCGATCTTTTTCAGACGTAAGTAATTGGTGACGATTACAAGCATCTTGTTCTGGTGTGACACCGCGGGCAATTGTACCTTTAATTGGGCGAGATAACAGTTGATTT
The DNA here is from genome assembly GCA_013817115.1 of Parachlamydiaceae bacterium. Lineage (GTDB taxonomy): Bacteria > Chlamydiota > Chlamydiia > Chlamydiales > Parachlamydiaceae > JACCRY01. The sequence goes on from JACDDG010000145.1 coordinate 3,768, forward strand.
CCCTTTTTTTGCAAAAATAATTCAGGGGAAGAGCATGCTATTGCAAAATTTGGAAGCTTAAAATAAGCAGAATAGGGAGCCGGATTAATTTTTGTTAAGGAATCAAAAAGATCGAAAGGATCTAAGGAGTTTAATGGTTTTAAGGGGTCTATAATCGAATGCAAAATAAATTGCTGAGAAAGATTTGCTTGATAGACATCTCCTTCATGGATGAGTTCTTGAATGCGTTTTACCTTGCTTATATAGCTTGATTTAGATTCTCTTTTTTCAACAAAGCATAAGTTTTGCAGGTAAGCTTGTCGGGTGGCCGAATTTTCGTTGTAGTTATCGTTGTCATTTTCGTTATCTTTTTGATACAAAAAATGAGACCACCAGTCTGGATCTAGCAATTGCTTCATTGATTGCTGTTCCTTGGTGCCAAGTTTTTCTTGCCAATCTTCTGCAATAATAAGTTCTGTAGATCCTGTACTGTGGTCTATAGCAATGACTAAGGCTGTGCGCTGGAAGTAACTGTCGGGCGTCGTCGCCGGATTAAATGTATTGGTATTGACTGACTTTTGCTGATCGGCGTAATGCCCCATTTCATACCCAAAAAATCCAAAGTAAGAGGGGTGGGAAGGGGAAGCTTTGAAAATTTTTGAATCCTTTTCATTAGGATTAAATGATGGAAGTAACCGTTTTAGGCCTTCCCAAGGACACAAAGTGAGGTGTTTTTCATTTTTGTTTAGCTGTTGTTTCCATTGCAGATTACCATATACCCAAATTTGTTCCACTGGGAATAGCGCCAAATAAGAACAGGATTTTGCTTTAGTGCGGAGCAATTGCGACGAAGCGTTACTATTTTCTTTGTTCTCGCCAGAATAAAGTAAACAAGTCCCTTCCTCGTGCGAAAAAAAGCGTGCTAGACGGAGCAGGCTCAGGCGGTCAACTGGGAAAGCCAACTTAAGGATATTAACCATTTAAAAAATTCTCCAAAATTAGCATCCCGGATTCTGTAAGCACTGATTCCGGATGAAATTGCACTCCTTCGAGCGGGTGTTCGCGATGACGAACTCCCATGATTTCGCCCTCTTTGGTGACAGCAGTGATTTCGAGAAAAGGGGGCAGGTTCGCTCTTTCAATCACGAGGGAGTGGTAGCGTGTGGCAAGAAAATTCTGCGGAACTCCAGTGAAGATTCCTTTACCATCATGTTGAATGCGACTTTGCTTGCCGTGTATGGGTTTTTCTGCACGTACAATGTTAGCCCCATAAATTTCACCTAGGCATTGATGGCCTAAACAAACCCCAAGCACCGGAATTTTACCTGTAACTTCACGAATTAAAGAGTTAGATATGCCAGCTTTAGAGGGGCGTCCAGGTCCGGGCCCAACAACAACCCAAGTCGGGTTTAGAGCTAAACATTCGTCGACTGTTACCGGCGTATTTCGCAATACCTGAACTGTAACGCCTAAGGACTGAAAACTCTGCACGAGATTATAGGTAAATGAATCGAAATTATCGATAAGTAGTAATTGTTTGATGGCTTTTCTTCTTATTTTTGAAGGTAGTTCCAAAGTTCAATGTCGATTTCTTGCAATAATTTTCTAACAGTATTAATGGGAAGGCCAATAACATTATAATAGCATCCATCGATCTTTTTGACAATAAGGCCCCCGGCCATTTGCAGTTGATAGCTTCCGGCTTTATCGTAGAGGTGTAATTTACTGTGATATTCGCTAATTTGTTGGGGAGTTAAACGATTAAACAGCACTCGAGTCTCTTCTGATTGGTGATATTTAACTCCGTTATAGCAAAGTGCGACACCTGTATAAACGCTATGCCATTCCCCAGAAAGTTCTGTGAGAGTTGCGATGGCATCTTCTTCATTTCTTGGTTTGCCATAAACTTTACCGTGGCGGTAGACGATTGTATCGGCGCCAAGAATTGCAGCATTTGGATATTGTGCGGTGAGGGCAGAGGCTTTTTCTAGTGCGAGGGTGCTGACATATGTTTCAGGGTTGCCGGTAAAAGGAACAATGGATTCGTCGAAGTCCGAGGAGATTTGTTCAAAGGGGAGTGTGAAGTAGTTCAGTATTTCTTTTCTGCGAGCGGATTGCGAAGCTAAGATGAGTTGCATATTAATGCCTATTTTCAAGGTTTCTAGGGTTTATGATTGTTTTCTAGTGTATAAAAAGTTGTGCGAGGAGAGAAAATTTTAAATGTGTGCTGGTCAGTTTGGGGCAATAGGTGAGAAGTTTCTGAGTCATTTGAAGTTCATAAGCTTTAATTTCAGCTAGGGTAAGTTTTTCTTCTGGGAGATAATGTCCAACGTATTTTTTATTATCGTAATGAATTTCCCGAAATTCTTGTGAATCTACAGGTGTGACAGTCAAGCTTTTCCATTCGTGGCTGCTATTTAGGTGCATCTTCAATTCAGAAGAGAGGAAAAAACCGGCGAAAAGTTTTGTTGTAGCTTTTGATGAAGTGCTCTTATCCATGTTACCCTCTGCAAAGGTACTAAGATATAAGTTAATGCAATAAAATTCAAGATATTCATTATTTTACAAGCTAGATATTAGCGACCGCTGAGCGTAGCGACTGTAGCAAGTCCTTCGTAGCCTCCGACAAGTCAAGCCAAGGAGCTAGATTTTATACCGAAGTGCGTCCAAATGT
>JACDDG010000146.1 GCA_013817115.1 Parachlamydiaceae bacterium
ATCAAAAACGACCCCATATTATAATATTGGGTCGTTTTTGATCGCTCAATCGCGGGGCTTTCTCAAAGCCAAAAATCCAAAATTTACACGCACTTCGGTATATACCGCGCGCAGCAAAAAACTGCAATTTGTGCCCGCGCGCAGTATAGGATGAAAACCGCTCCGAATGCATTGTTCGCATCGGCCCAAATAAAATTATTGATTCGCAAAATGCGAATTGATATAATGAAGATAGTCCGATGGAGAAAAATCTATGCGAATAATTACAAATCGATCTATCACAAGTTGCTGGAATAAATATTCGGACGCGAAATCAAGCCTAGCAGTTTGGGAAGAGCGTATGTGTGAAACGAAATTTACAAACCATGAAACCTTAAAGTGTGTTTTCCCCAATGCTGACTACATTCCCAACCAATTTTTTAAGCATCTGACAATTTTTAATATTAAGGGAAACGAATATCGTTTGGCCGCAGATGTTTTTTTTAATTCGGGACATGTATTCATCAAATGGTTTGGTAAACATGCAGATTACGAAAAAGTAGATTTCAAGCAAATCTCTAACAATGGCTTTAGGTTATGCTAAAAAAAAAAATAATAAAATCCCCCAGAAAACGTACATTGCATATTCAATCAAAGAAAGTTCCTGAACAAGCTTATTTGTATAAGTTTCCGGATATTCTCGGATTTGAAGAAATTTCTTCCACGTTGAATTCTATTCCTGCAGAAAATATATTTAACGCACTTTTGCACGGTTTTGCGCTGAAACCTATACTTGATGAAAAATGCTCCTCTGAAGCAGAGCGCATGCTTGAATATTTAGATCGCGCATTTGAAACCGAAAAACATCCTCAAATTGAATACTATAGCCATATTTTAATACTTCTCCTTGAGGAGTATGATCACAAGCACCACATAAAGGCCTCAAGCGAAATACCTCCTCATGAATTTCTTAAAGCTCTCCTTCAAGAAGACAAAATATCTCAGAAAAGTTTAGTGCCTGAATGTTTTCGAACTGAAAGTCAACTTTCGGAATTTCTACATCAAAAAAAAGGGCGCAGTAGTCTTAGTTATAACCAAGCTACTCTTCTAGGAGCAAAATTTAAGGTTAATCCTTTGAACTTTTTGCAAACTTAGATACTTGCCCTGATCCGTAGCATTCCCAAGTATATTGGAACTGGAAATATTTTTTTTGAAATTGATAGCGCAGAAAATGAATTCATAGTAGTGTGGCAATTGCTCAATAAGGTGGACATTAAGTGGTTCATGAGGTGCTTCAAAAGACAAAAGGAAATACAATATATGCGAATTTGCAATTTTTTATCGCTGAAAACAATCGTCTATTCATTTATAGCATGTTTCAGTGCTGTTATTCAGCTTTCAGCCACAAATAATTTTGATCTAGTCAATCTGCATACCATTAATACACGCATTCAAATCGAAATGCGTTATGCAACAACTGATAATCCTTTAGGGGTGCCCTTGTATCCCTCAGCGGAATGTTACGTTGTTACTGAAGTGGCTTACAAGCTCAACTCAGTGCAACGTGAACTTGAGAAGATTGGCTATGGATTAAAAGTTTGGGATGCATATAGGCCCCATAATCAGCAACTCCGTTTATCTTGCGATCAAAATGCTTCTTTTGATAATATTAATTCGTGCCTATATTCTCTAGATCATTTTAATGGAAATAGCCGCGGAACCTCTGTCGATGTCACATTAGTTTGTCATGATGGAAGTGATCTCAGGATGCCCACAGATTTTGGTTGCTATAGTCCAGGGACTGCACGCGATTGCAAATGGCTTTCAGCCAATGTGTATCATCATGTGCAGCTTCTAGAGAAAAAAATGGAACAGTTTGGATTTATTCCTTCACCTAGCGAGTGGTGGCACTTTGATTACCGTAGTGAAAGTTGCTATCCCGTTTTAGATGTTTCAATTTTAGAGCTCGCAAACTTATAAATGTTGTCTAGGCTTGGGCAACTAATAGCAGGATTTTGTTATGACACACGTTCTGAGACCCTGCCCTTGTGGTAGCGGAGATAAATATGAACAATGTTGTGGTCGATTTCATCAGGGAGCAGTACCTGAAAATGCACTTCAATTGATGCGCTCGAGGTACACAGCTTATGTTTATGATCTTCCTGACTACCTCATCAAAACAACACATCCTGCAAGCCCACATTACATTGAAAATAAATCGTTTTGGAAGAAAGATCTTTCCGAATTTACTACAAGTGTCACATTTCACCGACTTGAAATATTAGATTTCCGAGAAAATGGGACAATGGCCACAGTAGTTTTCGTTACTTACTTTAATCAAAATAATCAAGAAATCGCTTACACGGAGCAAAGCTTTTTTGAAAAAACTAAGGGCAATTGGTATTATTTGCGAGGAAAGATGACCAAAGGTCGTGTCGTTCCAAAAAACACGAAAAAAACGTTGCAATTTTTGCCCATTGCCTACTATGGCGAGCCAGTTTTAAGAGTGAAAGCTCCTTTGCTAACTGAAATAACCGATGAAACTCTATTCCTAGTTGAGCAAATGATAGAGACTATGGAAGCGTTTTCAGGCATTGGCTTGGCGGCTCCTCAGATCCATCAATCACAACGTATTTTTATTACAAAGGCTCCAATTGAGGGGCGAGATGGTAAACTCTCTCCTGGGAATATTGAGGTTTTCATAAATCCGATCTTGTCTTCTCCTAGCTCAAGTGCATGCGACATCGAAGAAGGCTGTTTGTCTATTCCGACCATTCGCGCAATGGTACGTCGGCCCAAAGAGATCACCATCGAATATACAACTCTTGAAGGAGATGTTGTGAAGCGAAGGTTGGTTGAATGGGAAGCTAGAACGGCTATGCACGAAAATGATCATATAAATGGTGTACTTTTTTTCGATCGCTTAAGCCCTAAAGAAAAGAAAGCTTTGGAGCCTAGGCTTGAAAATCTCAAAAATCGATTGCAGCTAGATTAAGACCTTTTCACTGTCCTTCTAGAAGGTCGAATTAAAGGCAAAAAGATGAGCAGGATTTCGTGGCAATTTTCACATGGAAACCTTTCAGTAAACATTAAGGAATGCCCCGCCATAGGTGTCTGACGTGATATTCTGATATTTTGCCTCAATTACAATCTAAGCGTCCAAAATCTGCAAATGTCAGAATGTCAGGTCAGATACCTATGGCGAGGCGTTGCTTATATTTTGCAAACGTAGTCACATTTCCAAATTATTTTTCCAAAAATTGCCCTTCAACTTCCTTTATACTTTCCACACCTATCTTGATAAATTTATAATTCAGTTGGTTATTTTTATCTTGGCTTTGTTTTGTTGCATTACAATTATGTGTAGTATTTATTTTTAGGTTCATCGGAAATTATAGGGCTTTTCAGAGAGAAGGTCTGTTGCGCAGAATGAAATTGGGGTGCGGGGAGTTCAATATAAAAGCATATGGTTATAGGGATATGGAGTATTTTAAGTTAAGACTTTACCATCTCCATACACAGAAATCCGAACTAATTTGATAAATTAAAAATGCGCCCTATGATTTCCGATGAACCTATTTTTACTGATTTAATTTGTTTAATGCTATAATGAAGTAAATGATTAGCGATATTTATATTTGTATGCTAAGGAGTGTTATATGAATGTTTCATCTAATTCAAACAAATATGAGAGTTTTTCCTCTATAATGATAGACTCGTGAAATTAGAGTTTAACAATCCTCTCCCTTTTTAAGGAGTTTCTATGGATGCAATTACATCCCACTCTCAAATTCAAGCTACTAAATCTTCTTCTATTTCAGAAGGCGGCTTCTCATCAAAAGACAAAGACAACTTAACATTTACTAAAAATATCACTGTTAATAATGAAGAATACACAATAGCTATAACTTTTAAACCCTCTGACTCTGCAAAACAAAAAGAAGTTTTTTTAAAGAATTATGGTGATAACGCAGAAAAAGTTGTAAATATTGCTATAAGCTTGGGGCTAGGAAAAGTAAAAGCCCCGACAGAAAATAAAACAACTAGAAATTACACTGTAACAGCAATAAATTTCCAATCAGATAAGGACGGTTTTAAAGCAAGTAAAACAAAAACAAATACTGATGATGGGACCTCAAAAGCCAGCGCCCCAAAAGCTAAGTACAAATCTAAAGAAGATGATTCTGAATCAATAAAAACTCATAATCTTGAAAAAAATAAAAACTTAGGTTTAATGGGTGATATTTATAATCGAATGAGTGGTTCGACTGTTGAAAAGAGTCAATCGGGACAAACAGAAAATCAATTTAATCATCAATCTCTTGTGCCTGAACAAAAAGATCAACATGTTAAAACAACTAACAACTTTCAAAAACCTGTTAATAATTCTAGTCAGTCTACTCTTAAACATAGTGCTCAAGATGTAAAAGAGCGGGTTGAATTGGCGGCTCCTTCAAAACATGCTGCCGTAAGCGATGTAGAAATGCGAGCTTTACTTAAAGGGGAAAGAGGTATTGATAATAGTTTTCCACTTCCACTCTCGTATGAAGAACCTGATGTTCATGGATCGCCTCCCGATTATCCTCCCCCTACTTTTGATGAGCTAGATGTACATGGATCGCCTCCCGATTATCCTCCCCCTACTTTTGATGAGCTAGATGTACATGGATCACCTCCCGATTACCCTCCCCCTACTTTTGATGAGCTAGATGTACACGGATCACCTCCCGATTATCCTCCCCCATTATTTGAAGAACCTGATGTGCATGAATTAAATAAGAATGAAAGAATTAGCAATACTAATGACGTTAAAACTGAAGAGACTGATAATTCTAAAGATATTGGACGTGCAGAAAGAATTACGATGGATGCGGCTAAAGAAGTACATACCTCTGAAATAACTTACGTTGGAAACCTTGAAGATCTAAAATTGCGTACAACTTCCATGCAAAAAGATGACCAGCCGAAAGAAATTAGGGAGTTTGGTAAAAATTTAGAGTTACAGCTAAACTCTTTGCTACCTTCATCTAGTAATTATCTTTCAGGTTTAGATGAAGCCATGAAAAAAACGGATCTTTACGAAGTATTGGATGGAATTTGCGAAAATTACGCTGAAAATAAAGAAACACTTTTTAAACCTTTTGAAGAATATGCTCAAAAATTTGATGGGCTCTTAGAGACTTTAAAACAGCTTAATAAGCAATATCCAGATCAAATGCAGTCATTGAATAGCCCAAAACCCTCTGCGCTGAATTTACAGGCCTTACTTATTCTACCCATTCAAAGAGGTCCCCGTCATGTGATGACACCAACCGAAGTTGCCGGCAATTTTAATAAATTAAATAGCTTAAAAGGTGAGGTAGCAAAGAATTTTTTATTGGCGAACAAACTTTCCGAAACTGTCAATTCTAATAAAAAAAGAATGGACGTCGTTAACCAGTCAAAAAAACTTTTTGATGTGGACGCTGGAATACCTAAGCTGCAAGATCTACAAAAGAAAATTGCTGGTGGTTATAAAGGAAAAATGAAAGATAGTGAACTTATCGCTGTTCAAAGCATGCGTTCTCGTTATGATTCCTTGGGTGTCGGTTTCCTAAATAGGGGCAAAGTGGGAACAAGTGATTCATCTTTAAACGCGGTGAAAAATTTGTATGATACATTAAAAAAATTAGAAAGAGATATTGAACCTTTAGCTAATCAAGAAGAATTAGATGCTCTAAATCCAGAATTAAAACCCCTTAGAGATAATTGTGCTGCTCAGCTTAATGAGTTACGAGAAAGCCTAAAAAAAGATGAGTGGGTGTCAAAATCTTTAGCAAATTTAAAACTTCAAGATCGCAATTATAATGAATCCAAAGAGGTGAAATGATTTAGTCATGATTTTAATACAAACGTACTAGAAAAATTGAAAGTATATCCAATGAGTTTCTTTCCAGTTATCACCCATTGAATTATCAGTATTTTTTCTGACGGGGCTCTCACTTGTCTTTTGCAGAAGGACTTGTAAAAGACAAAATTTATTTCGAAATCCTCTACTCTTTTTGCCTTACCCCCTCTATTCCATAATAAATCAAAATATATAAAATATTGTTTTTGTTTTTCCTTTTAAAATATAGACTCAAAGTTGTAAAACTTGGAATGTCCATACCCAATAAAAATAGAGGTCAAAATGAGCTGGATGCTAAATTATTATTCCGAAAGAGTTCCACAAAACGATAATGTGATTGCAAAGTTGAGGCTGGCGACCAAAAAAGAGGCCGAAGAGGAATTTGTTGGCATGTCAGAAATATGGCCTAAATTTGAAATTTTACTGTCAATTTAAGTTTCTGCTTCCCTTCCAAGGTGATAATGGTGTAAACATATTCTTCAAAGTAAAGGAGAATAAATGGAATACAC
>JACDDG010000147.1 GCA_013817115.1 Parachlamydiaceae bacterium
ATTGAGAGGCAAGTTCTTTATTACGCATTTTGCCTTGAATGGCAGCATAGACAAATTCCTTGGCCGCTGTTTTGATTTTCCAAGCATCTCTACCTTGAACACTTCCTTTGTCCCCTAAGGTTTTATGTAGAAGTTGGCCTGTGATGTCAGCGATAGATTCAATCATCATCTTAATATCGTTTATTTCAGCCTCTCTTAAATCTCCTTCGCTCGAAACAGGGAAATAAAGTCCGGCTCCCTTATTGTTTGCATGAGTGCGGTTTTCTAAGGTGAAATGAGATTTATGGCAAAAATTTTCTTTCATTTCTTCAATAAAGCTATTTATGTCCGCCGTTTCAAAAGTCTCATTTCTTTCATCGATTTTACTCCACATTTTTGAACCATGTCCAAGACCATTTAAGAAGTAGTCACTATCCTTCGAGAGCGTGATCCCTTTAAAACTAAGCGGAAACTCGTCATTCAGTTTCATAATCGCTACACTGCGTTGATTTTCCCCATTGCCCAAATTTGTGATCTCTTGATAATTTGTATAAATCCATGTATTTGGACGGCCGTATCCTTTAATTCCTTCTTCATTAGGTTTACCATACATGGAAGCTATTTTTTGGTTCTCGATGGCTTGTAAGGCAGCACGAAACTCAGGAGATACCTTATTTCCAATTGTTGGGCTAGGAGTTCTCACATCAATTGCTTTGGCTTTTTTGCCGAAAACATTAAATGTTTCAGTCGATAAGGCTCCGACATTATTTCCCAATTTTCCGGCGGGATCATAATCAAATAAATAGGATCCGAGTTTCGTGCTGGTAAAAGCACCAAAAAATTGAGTGAAATGATTTATGATATAGCCAAGGCAGCTATGAGAAGAATAAAGTCCTTTTTTAACTGCGTAATCCCGCATTTTATCGATAAAAGATCCCGGCTTGGTAAGAATATCAACGGGATTTTTCATCTCTGCTTTATTATTTTCTTGTTTAGCATTCGCATAAAGTTGATTTCCTAAACCAGGGTTATTAGCATCTTCTGAAAGATAAGCACTTAAAAGTGGTGTGTCGGTGTACATTGCCAAATTAATTTCATGGAGAAACCGTATGGTAGGATTATCTTCACATTCTTTTAGAAATTGGTAAGCTTTATTTTCGAAGGCATTTCGAAGTAAATTTTTAAGTTCTAGATTTGAACTTAAAAGATTTTCATCTTTAATTGGATTGTTAATAAGCTTTTCAAGTCTTTTTTTAGTTTCCAATAATTTTTCGGCATCTTTTTTTAAATTTTCAGTTGGAGTTTTTGATTCCATCAAAACATTAGAAATTATTTTTTGTACATTGAGATCAACAATCCCGCAGTCATTTAAGATTGTAATTAAATTATCGTTATTTTTTAGAACTTTTAATAGTATTTCACTTTTGGGGTCACTCAACAAGCCTACAATATCTTCAGGAATAGGTTGATGAATCTTAGCATAATGCTTTGCTACATGTTGAAATATTTTTTGTTGCATGGTGCTATTAAGTTCTAGATCATGAGTTAAGGTCCTTAACTCAGAAAAGGATGTCTGACCTTCAATATCTTTTATACATTTTGTCCATTTTAAATTTTCAACATCTTTTCTTTGAAGCATGTTGTCTTTGCGTTGCTCTTTAATTTCAACGGATTTATTTTTCAATGTGTCAAAAACAACTCTTCGTTCTTGTATCTTTGCTGACTTGAGACCTTGTTGCAAAGAATCAGCTGTGACTTTAATTTCGGAGAGGGGTTTTAACAAATTAGTATTAACTTTTTCGCCCGTTAGTATTGTAGCAATACCAATGTCATTTATAGTTGGTGGAGACGTAAAAAGTTTAGAATCAGAAAATATATTTAAGCCTGGGGTGTTATTAGTAGAAACCCTACTATAAGATTGCATTGTATTTTGGGGGAGAACATGTAGCATGACACAACCTGTTTAATAATTATTAGTTTTCTTTCTTTTATTATACTATATTAGTAATTAACCGCAATACTATAAAATTTTTTTGCTAAAATTGAAATGTCTGTAAATCCTGAATACGAAGTAACTAATTAACTCATCATTCAGATCTGATGTTTATTGGTTCTCAAAAGGAGTACGTTGCATCCAAATTGATATCTACCAAAAAGAGGATTACGATGAATTACAAACCAAAAATTCTTTGTTTTGCGAGTAGCTTAAGACAAGACTCATACAACAAAAAATTGGTCAAAGTTGCTATGCGTGCTGCAGAAAATGCTGGAGAAGTTAAATACATTGATCTTAATGATTATCCTTTGCCGATTTATCAAGAAATAGAAGAAAAGGATGGTCTTCCATCCAATGCGTTAAAATTAAGGAATTTCTGTGGAAAAGTGACGGATTTATTATTGCATCTCCTAAATACAACAGTTCCATTTCCGGAGTATTGAAAAATTTTATCGATTGGGCTTCGCGTAATGCCACAGCTGACGAGGTTTATTTAAGCTGCCGAGCCATGGAACCGTGGTGATCCAAGTATTGCTGAAATCTTAATTCGCTCAATTTTTGCATCCAAACAAATTTCTAATCACCCCTGGAGAGAAGGGATTTCCTTGGGCCGACGAAGCCCTGCAAGATTCAATCCCGAAAATTTCATCTATCGCTTTGCTACTCTTTTTGTAAGTGGAGAGGTTTAGCTTTAAAATGATTCGATAAATCCTTTCGTTACATATTCCATGTACATACTGGAGTTGTTTCGAGGCGCTCTTAAATTGATTTGTACGTCACCACTCGAAAAACTGGCACTTTTATCACCGGTATGTGGAATATCGTGACAAAGTAACGTGTACTCTTTTTGCAGTTTATAAAATAGAGAACTAAATTTCTTTTTTTGTAATTCCACCAAAACAGCAACCAAAATTTCGTTCTTATCAAAAATGGCCATCACATCAACTACAACTTCACACTTGATATCTACAGGCATAAGAGTGTACATTGGACCCTCCGTCCATTGATTAATCCCTTCAAACTTTGCAAACCTGTTTTCTTTAAATTCCTGAACGGTCATTAGACCAAGTTCTAATTTAAAAGGGGCTGGATTTGCAAAACATAAAATTGGCATCAAAATAAGCCCAATCAATATTCGGAATTTCATTTTTACCTTAGATGGTGAAGAGGCGTAAACATCGTAACCTTGACTTTGCTTCATTTATTGTAGGCGAGTACTTTATCACGTAGTTAAAGATTCAAAAATAGCTAGGCTTTTGGTTCCCACGCAGGAAAGCGCTTTTCTCCGGAAAGCTGCCCTTCAATTTTTGTCGATTGGCGAGAATTTAAATTGATCATGTATAATTCTGCTTTTCCGACTGTTGTTGTATTGTAAATTATGTGGAGGCTATTAGGAGCCCAAGAGGGATTTTCCTTATTATCTGGACCCTGCGTTAATTGCCATTCTTCATCTGATTCAAAGTCATAAATCCAGATCTGACGAATTCCTCCATTACGAGCACAAAAGGCCAGCTTAGTTCCATCAGGGGACCAGCAAGGAGCAGAACTCTCACGATTGACACGTGTGATAAGTTGTGCCTTAATTTCTTGCAGTTTAGCTTCAGGAGGGGGTATATCAATTAAATAAATTCGAGGACTTCCATCCTTATTAGAAACAAAGGCGATTCGGTAACCATCTGGGCTAAATGCTGGGGATCCTTGCGTTGCTTGGCGACAAGTGAAAATCTGGCGAGGTTTGCCTATGGGGCCTGTTTCAGGGGAAAAATCCTGGAGAAAGAGATCGGGATTGCCGGTGATATCGCTTATAAATGCGATTTTATTTCGTTTCGGAGCTACAGCCGGCATGAGTTGATTTCCGCGCAAAGACGTAAGACGTTGCATTTTGTCATTTGTGAGTCCTGCCATGTATATTTTGGGTTGCCCGATTTTATAAGAAACGTAAAAAAACGAATTTGTTTTATGTCCCGGTTTAGGGGGCATGTAGACAGGGGTTACGCAGTATCCGCCTTCGTCATTAATTATTTTTTTAGGATTGGCACCATCATAATCGCATTCCCAGATCTCTGAAAGCCATTTATTATCGTTGTTCTTGTATTTGCGAGTATATAAAAAATGAGTCGAGGCTATACCTTGAAAGCCAAAAAATTTTTTTATTAATCCGTCAGCTAGCAGATGGACTTGTTGGCGATCCTGGTTAAGATTACCGGTTAATGTAAATCCATCAAGTGTTTTGAGGCTGTTAGAATCGATATCAAGGGTGAAAGCCCGCATCTGCTTGTTATTAAGTTGAACCTTGACGACATATAAGGCGTTGAGAACCTTCCATCGGTTTGCATTTCCAAGAACATTTATGCTCTGAGAAGCTAATTGAGAGCGTTCTGTGTTATGAGAAAGTAGATGCACATAGCCGCTTTGACTTAAGTCAAATTGCAATATTTTTTCAAGTTGTTGGATGTAATTTGCGTCAAAATTTGAGTGTTCACCATCAAAATCAGCTAAAAATAGAGGGAAGCTTTGTTGTTCCGTTGACAGCTGGACTACGAGCGGAGAAACATCTGAGCAGAAGCAAGAGTTGCTTAAAAATAGGATCGCAAAGGCAAAGCCAAAAAAGGATAACAAACGCATTGAGTTCTCCATCATTATTTTTTATGGTGGTGTGGTTTGGACATGTGAAGCCATAGTAGCATTCAAAGGATAATAAGCAAAGAAAACACCTTTAGGAAAGGTGTTTTCTTTTGAAAGTGTTTGAAGGAAATAAATTATATCAATTTAGTGAGGATAGCTTGAGCTTAGTTCATTCTAAATTTTTTAAAATTGCTTTGAGCTCTTTGGAATCTACTTCTTTACCATCTCTTTTTGCTACCAGCATTTCACCATTTAAATTTAATATTATTGTTAGTTTGTCTGATGGTATTTTACTTTCATGTGCTTCTTTACCTTGAAGATAGATTACAGATTCAAAGTTTTCTCCGACTCTACCTTGTGTGGTCGCCCAGGCGCAATAATCTTTGCCTCCTATTTTGATTTCTTTTGGATTGTCTTCTTTGTCATATAAAGATATTGCTTGCGGATTGAAATTGCCTTTAATTACGGCGGATGCTTTTTCTCGAACCATATAAGCTGCGTTTTGAGCGGACTCTTGGTTCGGGGTTGCTATTTTTCTTTTAGATTCAAAACGTGCTATATCTGACGGTTTTTCTTCTTTAACAGTTGAGTCCTGTTTTTTGCTGTCGTCTGATTTTACCCCTTCATTATGGGAAGCATTTATATCGTTAAGAAGAGAATCGAAATCATCTAGATCACCGAACCCTTTCTCTAATTCTGGGTCAAGTTCTTGTTCATCACTAAGCTGAAAGTTTGGTGTTTCAATTGTAGATCCTGAATCCGGAAATAAAGCTTCATAGTCTAACCCTTTTTCGTGTTGTGAAATATTTTCTTGAGTTTTGACTGATGACGATTCTTCTGGAGCCTTATTGGGTCCATTTCCTCGTTTTAATTCCTCCATTCCTCGCTTGAATTCTGCAATGTTGTTTGCCATGGCATTTTGCGCTGTTGGAACAAAATCGTTTAAGTCTGTATTTCTAGCTTCTTCAGCTTGTTTTTTCTCAAATTTTTCATTATTTTTTGTTTCGCTCTTTTCTAATAATTTATTAAATAGTGTTCCTACGGCAAAGCCTAAAGCAAAAGGTGGGCAAAGAGCTGCGAAGGCTAAATTTAATGCTTTTTGTGCTTTTGGTTCTAACGGTGTATTCCCTATTGATTTAGGGCACATGGGTACTTTTTCCATTATGAATGTTGAAAGGACTTTAAGCGCAGTAGAGGGTACTGATTGAGCAATAATCATCATATTAGAAATGGCTTGTTTGTCAATGTGTATATCCATGAGTTACCTCCTAATTTGTTTATAAAAGAATAATTGCACATAAAATTTAGCTTTAATTTACTTATCGTTATAATATTATTATATTAAATTAGCACTAAATGTCAAAATTATATAAGTTTATTGTTTGTTTGTTAAATAAATAGTTGATCTATTTCCATTTCCACTGTTATACATGTCAAATAAATCATCGATTCGAAATCCATTGACTAAATTGAAGGTTTAAAAAAAAGATGCGCTACTTCATCCATGCCATCCAAGCAATATATCTACGTATCATGGCATCCTCTTTAATTCACTTCACTTTATGAAGGATCCAGATGCTTTTCGTAATTCGAATCCTGGAATAATTATCATGGATACTGCGACTTCACCCTATCGGTCAGATAAATACAAAATGAGTTTGTTATTTAATCGAAATGCGACGTTATCCTCATTTAAGCCTGAATGGAATGCTTACCCCAAAAAATATACAAAGATTTGCCGGGCTTGTTCACCTTTACCG
>JACDDG010000148.1 GCA_013817115.1 Parachlamydiaceae bacterium
ATTTAATACGCCGAGCCTGATTGAGCCATTTTGAAGCTTTATAAAGCGATTTGAGGCAATGAATGTTGGAGCCTTACCCCTGGGGTAAATCTCCAACATCCATTGAATTTCCTATCCTTTATAGATTCATTCCCTTAATAGTGTGAAGAAAATAAAACCAAATAGGTTGCCTGTTATTTCATTTGTACCTTAAGCTTCTTAAAGGCTATGAGAGGCTATGAGACGCAGCATCGGAAAGGAACTCCGGGGTTGAGCTGTATGGGCCTAATGTTGTTAAGAAAAAAATGATATAACGAAAAAACGATAACAAAGAGCCACGGTCACAACGATAATAACGATAATAACGATATAACGATAATAACGATATAACGATATAACGATAATAACGATATAACGATATAACGATAATAACGATATAACGATATAACGATAATAACGATACAACGATATAACGATAACAACGATAACAACTTTAACAGTCTCTAGTCAAGAAGTCAGGGAATGTACCGAATTTGTGAGTTCTCAATTATTTTTCCCAACTATTAGAAAAACCTTCATTGCTTTGCAATCTTTCCCCTCCAATTTCTTATTCAGAAATTCTCTAACAACCGACTTGAATTCGAGCAACCTTTAAATAATTATATAATTGTGTTTGATACTCACGACTCAACATTCACAACATTTTAATTCCACAATTACGTTTTCCTACAACCAAATCTGCATAATATCAGACCCATTACTTTGACTTTAAACATGACTTCATCAAGTCGTTCTACTTCCACCTCTAACTTCTGTGGTTCATAGCGTGCAAAAAGGCATTTTTGTAGACCCTTTAAAAAAAATCGTGGGCCAAGCTCATTCATGACCCCAAAACAGCAGTTCAGAATGGTTCTTGTCAATTCAGAATTAAGTATTTCTTGTCTTCTTCTTCCATCGTTGATATTAACTCGTTTTTATCGTTCTAATCGTTTTATCGTTCTAATCGTTTTATCGTTTTATCGTTTTATCGTTTTTCATTTTTTTTCTTAACAATAGTAGACCCATATCGTACTTCTAGACCGGTCTTATCAGAGAGCATGATCGAATTTCATCCTATAACCCATACGGCAAGGGAAGGCAGGGGATGGCATATGAATATCAGTATCCTAAATTTGTTGCTAAAATAAAGATTTTGTCACTATAGATTGCCGTTTCTATTCTAACATGTAATCGGAGACCGTTTTTTGCTTCTGAAACTGAAGATCAACCGTTGAATTGCGTTGAAATGTCGAAATTTGATCTGCTGTTACACCCTTGTATACTAAATTACTTTCTAAACCCAAGTTAAATTTCATGTGGATTAAAAGCCAATTACTCCTCAGATAATTATTGTTTTTAACGGCATCCAAAATCACTAGTTCTGCAATCGGATTTAGACGTCCTTCGATAATTATTCCATTTAATGCCCAAAATTCCTTAAGGCCATTAAGAGTTTTTTTGCCTTTGATATTTTCTAAATTGTTAGCAAAGTAATTAATAAAATGATTTTCAGGGAAACTTTCAAAAACAAGATAGGAAAGGGGTGGATGAATGATACTTATACAGCAAAATAATTGACGAAATGCTTGTTCTTGGTCATTCATTTCAGTGATACCTTGAAAAAAAGCATGCCTTTGTTCATCAGAAAACGTTGTAATCAAATCATTTAAAATAGGATCATGGACTCCCTCAATAGACTCTCTCAAATGGAATACATTTTTTTTAGTATAATCTCTTACTTGATTGGGTGTTAATAGCTTGATCGTTTGTTTTATAGGCTCGCAAACCTTAAATTCTCCAGTCATGAAATAATGGTTAAGTTCATCTTCTGAATAGATCCCCTTGAGATTTTGTTCTAATTTGTGAGCCTTCTCTTCCAATGTTGCAAAAAATGGTAAAGTAAACTCTTTTTCTTCTGCATTTTTTTCATACTGACATATTAATAGATTCAGCTTACCCGCAACAAGAATACATTCAGAAGAACTTATTATTGATTGTAAGTTTTCAGAAGCTATTTTCACAAATTCTTTTAAATTAATTCGATTTTCAGGTTTTTTTAAGTGATTTTCATACTGAGATCTTAAACTGTTCATCATTTGACTAAGAGCTTCACCCTGTAAATGTCCTTTGAATTTTAAACAATATTCAATATTGTTATAAATTTGATTTTGTAATCCGGGTCGCAAAAAGCTAGGAAATCGTCAAACTTACTAATATAAGTATTTATATTATCCATAATTATATCCCCCTTCTAAACGCTTAGCCTCTACTTATATTATTGTTAGATATTTTATTATAATGCAATAGTTATGATAACGAACAAAAAGAAACAAGGCTAGAAAAACAAAAAAATCACATGTTATTTTTTGTCTACACATGTTTTTTTTGTTTAAATGATGGATGATTCGAATCCACTGACTGTGCGAAAGAACAATCTATTATTTTTGTTATTGATGTCATTCTATGAAACCTACCCTTATTGTGATTTAAGGACAGTTACATATTCGATTTATTCCCACATATTTCGCCATGCGCTATATTCTGAATATCTGAGCCGATACCGGGCGTAATTGCCCTCATGCAAAGACATGATTTCGGTTTCGACAACCTCGATAAATCGCATTTTCACCTCAGAAGGCACAGCCTCAATAGCTGATCGCTTAATAAACTCGACAGCGGTATTGCGATTCATCTGATTTCGTACAATACTTACTACAGTTTCCCTAATTAGCTCTCGATAGCGGATGCGAAAAGGATCCGGCTCACTAAGCTCTCTTCGTTTTACAGAATAATGCAAACAAGAACGTTCGTAAGCCCATACAAAGACATCTCTAAGTAATTCGATACGATTAAGTTCATAGACCCCCATTAACCCTTGAACATAAATTTGTACTGGAACATCCACAAATGATAACGGAGATAAATTAAGTAGGATTAGGGGTATATTCGCGACCAAACGTGAAACTCGCTTATTCACATCCTCAAATGGCTGAAGATAAGGTAAATGCACCATCAAGAAAAAAGCTTGTTCAAAAGGATCACGAATTTTGCTAGCCTTATCTACGATCTGTTGAAAACATTCTTCTATAAGTTGAGGAATTCCTAGTGGGTTGTACACGCTTTTCCCTATTCCTACTGGGATAGAACGTAAACGGCCACAAGCTTCAGGATTTCCAAGCAGATCGTTTGAAAGAATAGCATGCAAATTTAGGATAGTACGTCTATTGATCCCGACACCACTTCCTGAGTACACTAAAAACTCAATCGCTTCTTTGTGATTGAGGATCATCTGCGCTTCCTTTAAGTCTTTGCCTTCAACAATCTCACTAAGCTTAAGTAATCGTTCTGTCTCTAGCAAAGAATAGGTGTTTCCCTCCAAACGGCTAGAGTTCCAAGATAAATCTATAAGCAATCGACTTAAAATTTGTCTTGCATAAGTACCCGCAGGAAGATCGCCATAAGAGCCTCCTTTTTCCATAAGATGTCGCCGAGTAACCTCTGACAGATAATTTGTCTTATTAGGCTGGTACCGATCAAGGAATTCACGATTATATCCCACAGGCAAGCGTAAATGAATAGGCTCTAGTACCAACCCTCTTACGCTCTCTGCCTCCGCAGACAAGGGTATGCCAAATTCATTTTTTTTTACCATGGACATAGTGGATGCAGTAGCAGGATCTCTTGGTAATCGATATCGTCTTGCGCGAGAGACCCCTTCAACAATTAAACGCTTTTCCTCAACTAGCGTAGCAAGGCGACGTTGCAAGGTACGTACATGATTTACAGGCCATTTCAGCGCTTTTCTAATCTCCTCAAGAGATGCACCGTTAGGGAAATTAGCCATATTCGATAATATAGCATCATGCTCTTGTTGTATTTTCATATGTCCATTTTTTTTAAATCTTCATCTTATTTTGTCACTAAACCATATTTTTGTCACTATAACAACATATCTTGTCACTAAACATCGAATTCTGTCACTAATTGTCCCGTTTTGTCATTAAAATAGAGTTACTAAAACATTTTTTGTCACTATTTTTTTGTCGTTTTGACCAGAACTTTCTCAACGCTGTCGTTGAAAATAATTAAAATGCAGAAAAATAATTAAACAGAAAAAAAAACAAATAGAAAGTCTAATATAATTCTACTTAATCTTAAGAACTCAAAAAATGAGCCTAGAAAAGCAAAAACCACAACCTATTAGTTGTGGTTTTTAAATAAAATGATGGAAGAGGTAGGATTCGAACCCACGGACCCCGTGAAGGGCCTTCTGTTTTCAAGACAGACGCATTCGGCCACTCTGCCACTCTTCCTTTAAGGCGATAGCAGCATATTAACGTAACGCTAAAATTTACGCAAGCGTTATTTCTCAAAAATAGTATTGTTAATAAAAAAACGTGTAAGGGTAGGTACAAAGTATCATTAGTCCTAAATCCAATACTATTTTCACAAAAAAATTCATCTTCTGCACTGTAAATTGACCTTAATTAAAAAATTAAAAAAATAGTGTTATGCTAATTTATTAATTTCTGTGATAATAAAGTAAAAGGGGCCTTAACAGTCAAATAATAAACTAAATCTACTTTTCGAGGGCTTATGAAAACAAAACAGGTTCATCGGAAATTATAGGGCTTTTCAGAGAGAAGGTCTGTTGCGCAGAATGAAATTGGCTAATATAGTATTTAAATTGAAATAATAAGAATGAAGCAGACAATATGCGAACTTACTGATCAAAGGAAGTCCGCATGTCTGCTTCAATGCTCCATAATGCACATAAGGTGCGGGGAGTTCAATATAAAAGCATGGTTATAGGGATATGGAGTATTTTAAGTTAAGACTTTACCATCTCCATACACAGAAATCCGAACTAATTTGATAAATTAAAAATGCGCCCTATGATTTCCGATGAACCACAAAACATCGAAATTCACATGCATCACATTCACCAACAGTAATGGAGGCAATAGAAACCCTAACCACAATTGCCCACTACGATGTTGAAAGCAATTCTGAACATGCTCATATTGATTCACCCGACCAACTACAGCAAATGCAATGGCTGGACTTATCGAAAGGAAATGGAAAATTTAAAAAAATTTTAACAGTTATCCTAAGCTATTTAAAAAACTTTTACAAAAATGAACATAGCTACTTAACAGACCCTCAAACCTTAGAGGGGATTAAGGCCATTATGGTATTAGTCGGAGATGCAGCTAAGAATATCGACAGCACCCCGCTCTTTTAAAAAGTAAAACAAGTGTAACTCAACTTAAAGAATATAAAAATCTTAATGAATTTTATAACGCTCGAATTTTACAACAAATGGACGAAGGCGTACTTGGAAAATGGATATTAGCCATATCCCAGCAGACTCAAAATCGTCGGGACGAATTACATGAACAGCAAGAACTAAAATCACGCACGAGTCTTCTAAGCGATGCCCCGCGTCATCTATTTGTTAACTTGGATGCTGTCAAAAAAGACAGCGAATATGAGTTGTTTTACATCCGTAAAGAAGATGGTTCACTCTATTTCAGCCCCCGATTGTTACGCAATATAAAACTCATTTGCGACTTTTCAAGCGGAGAACTTTCGAAAGATCCCCTTGTAGATATGCCTTTATGGATAGATTATCAAATGCAATCTGCAGCAAAAGTTATTTTACAGTCCATCTACGAACTTGCCGAGCAATTTTTCCATGAATCTGTAAAATATCGTCATCGCGAACTTGTTATCATCTTGAAAAAATGCTTAATGGCACTATATCTCAGTGCAAATTCTAAAAATTTAAGTCGCGATCTTCCAGAACCCGGAGAAATGCATAAAAATTGTCGTGATTATTTTAATGATTTTCTTTCATTCCTACACGAAGCCTTACATTCTTCCGACTACCAGAAAATCATTGCTTACCCAAGTGCAAAAGGTAAAGGCATTAATAGCCTACTCGCAGATATAATTCACAGCATTTGTAGTTCCATTTACCTTTCATTGCATCGCTTTAATGATTTTGACACAAATCTTCAAAACCTTTTAAAAGATGCTAGGCTTTTATAAGTCAGCCCTTCAGGCTGGAAGGCATTACTACTCTACGATATATCTTAGGTCTGTTTTTTCTAAAATTTAACGACATTGGGCTGCACCAGGGGAGAGACCTCTACCGCTCTTACAGTGCTCCGCGGCAGTTTTTAATCGACCCGTAGTTTGGCCTCATAAGGGCCTACATTATGGGCTAGACATAATAGAGGTAGGAATGGCTTTCACCACCCCTCCCTCCGAACCGCACGGGCGGTACTAGCGCATACGGCTCTCCGGTCGA
>JACDDG010000149.1 GCA_013817115.1 Parachlamydiaceae bacterium
GAGGTATTCCGGACGCGATATAGCTTATGCACCGATTCAAAAGCAATTCTACCACATAATCACCGGGCTTTTCCTCTTGGCAAAGCCTAAAGATCGCTTTAGCTTCGCTGAAATTCCCTCTTTCGTACAACACAAAGGCCTCACTAAACGATTTTATATATTCACGCTCCACTACCAACAACTCCCAGGCAGGCAACGAGGAAACCTCATAAACCCCCGTAGCTTGACGCTTTCCTTTTAAAAAAACACGATCCACAAGCCGTATCAAATACTTTTCGGGTTGTGGCAACTGCTTAAAAACGGCTTCACTGATTAGCAAACGGGTTTTGTAATATTTATTTAAACCTTCAACTCGTGAGGCGGTGTTTATGGCGTCGCTGACAACACTAGCATCCAAACGTTCCTCTTCCCCAAGAGCACATATCATCGCATCCCCGGTATTAATGCCTATTCCTACGCTAATAGGGGCAAACCCTTGGGTTTCAATTTTCTTGTTAAAACTGGCAAGCATCTCATTCATGGCAACTGCAGCATCCACAGCATCTGATGGTGATTCCGGGAACAAGGCCATAATTCCATCGCCCAAAAACTGATTGACAAACCCTTTATTTTTTCGAATAATAGGTGCCATATAACGCATATATGTGTTTAAAAGTAATGCAGTTCTTTCGGGAGTTAGTGTTTCCGCTAGTGTTGTGAAACCGCGAATATCGGCAAACAAAGCACTTATTTTACACTTAACGCTATCTCCTAATTTTACATCCTCTACATGCTCTCTTTGCAACAATTGCAAAAACCGTTTTGGTACAAATCGTTCCATGGCCCGGTACATGAACTCTACATGCTCAAAATGGCGAGCATTTTCTAACGAAATAACGATTTGCGTAGACAATGTCCGTAGTAAATGAATGCGTTTTTCGGTAAACGCTCCGGCAGTCAAATTATTTTCAAGATAGATTAGCCCCACCTGTTTATCTTTATAAACGATTGGCAGGCACAAGATCGACTTCGGAGCAACACTGTTAACATACAGATCTTCGGCATATTGAGAGTCTGCCTTGGGATTGTTAATTATAATTGGTTCTTTTGTCCTTAAAGATGAATTGATGACTAAATGAGGTACTTCCTTAAAATCATTAAGCAAAACATTATGTATTTGAAATTGACTGCCTTCTTTTTGATGAATTAGTGAAGCTGTCACTTGCCACTGTTTTTTTACCCGCTCAATAAATAAAGCTTTCTGCGCTCCGGCATTTTCAATCATGATATGGAGGACTTTCGCAAAAAGATTTTCCAAAACTAATTCCTCTGAAATAGACTGACTAGCTTTTATCACAGATGAAATATCTAAATCAGATGAGGTTGTTGACATCGTACTGGCTTTGTCCATCTCTCCCCAAATTCCAAAGACTTCCATTCTATTTACAAAACAATGAGGATATCGTTTCTCCAAAGTATCCACTTTTAATTTCAGACAATAGCGTTCATAGTAATAATGCGCTTCCTGAATATAATCGATCGCATAGCGAGGGAAACCGTGTTTTATAAGGAGATCCCCTGCCAATTCATTGGCAATCCCCACCCAAAGATATCCTCCGCTTTTTTTAGCAACCTCGGCAGCCTTTTCAAATGCACGGATTGCCTCTTCATGCCGACCTCTCAGGCTTGACTGAACCCCTTTTAGTAATTCAAATTGATGCTGATAATTAGAAGGGCACTCTTCTGCTGCCCATTTTAAATCACGATAAAGTTTGTGTAGACGAAAACGGTATCGCATTTTTTTTAAGAAAGGTAGGTCTGGGATGCACTTTGCTATTGATAAGCCATCTAAGGTCTTTTGTGAAAGAGTATTTACATTATAACGTAAGCGCCTTTCTTCAACAAACCAACGAAAATGATATTCACTAGCGGTTTCATATAACTCTAGGTAATGAAAATAACGGCCCATGTGCATCGATCGAATTGTTTCTTGAAGCCTCCCTTTTCCCAAAAGTTGACGGTATAACTTAAGTGGTTCATCGCCAGGTTGAACTCTGCCCAATTCAACGTCTGCTAGGCTGGCGACAAATTCTGTAGCTCCAACAAGTTCCTTCATATGAATTTTACGCGCATAATTTAACGTTTCTTCCTGATTTTCCCTCAGCTTTACTAATGATTTTGCCTCCCCTCTAATTATACCCGCCATTGCCCCCATGTTAATAATTGCTGCTTGTAAATTGCCCGATTCCAATGCATCACGGATACCACGCTGACAATAGACCCTTGTCTCTTTAAAAGGATGACGAAGATGATTTAAAAAATACCCCATTACCCAATAGCTGTAAGGTGATGAATATTTGTCTTTTTCTTGTTCCATCAATCGTTCTGCAAGATCCCATAGAGTAAAACATTCACTAACATTTTGGGTTAGATTCAACACAGCCAATGCATATCCGGTCACCCATAAGCCGGCACTTGGAGGTTTGCCATGCTGTAGCATAATGTGCATGGATTCCAGCAATAAGTACGTGTACATATTGCCTGGCACCGAATAAGCTGAATAAAATATATCATTTAGAATCTGAAATGCTGCCAATATATTTTTATCTGACAGAACTTTAAGCTCCTTTTCCAAAGTTTCCAGTTTGTATCGCCAAAGTGCGCACTTTATTTGCATGAATTTTTTCCAAACGCTAATTTTTGAAGGTAGCTTAGGAATTTTCACACCAAGAAGCTCTAAAGCCATCAATCCTGTATCTACAGCTAGCACGATATTTCCACTCATATGTGATTGCAAAGATTGAATACGATATATACTAGCTTTGTCGAAAGTATTCTGAGCGCGCTGCAAAAGATCATTTGTAAGCACAACGCTTTCATCGGTAACTCCTGTCAGATATAAACTTTCAGCATAAGCACGTTTGAGCGCGAACATAAGCTCGTAGTCCGCTTTCCACCAATCTGCATCAGTTAGAGTCAAACCTGCGTGAAGATAATTTGTCATGGAATTATAGGCGTTAGCACCTAGCGCCTTAAGTCCCGCTTGATAGTTTAATTTAACAACAAGCATTTTTTCAGTATCTTTTAACAGGCCATGCGACTGATTAAAATGATCAGTCACCTCAAACAAAAATTCATTACGGCAAGCCTCCGGTTCTTTCTCGAACAGTAAACGAGCAATGCTCAGATGTATTTTTTGCCTTTCATCTTGACTGATCCCCTGATCTACAGCTTGCTGTACACGATCATGAACGAATTGATATGTCACTTCTGGGGTTCTTTCAGAAGTGCCGGAATCTATTACTTTGTAGCGTGAATGTTGCAGCTGAATCAATTCATTCTGAAGAGCGGGCTCAAGATTTTTATTAATTTCATTTGCTGATGAACCAGTGGTTAATCTCAATATTTCAACAGCAAATGAATTGCCAATACAAGCTGCATATCTTAACAATGTAAGTGTTTCAATGGGCAATTCATTTAGTTTAACTAGCAAGAGCTCGACGACATTATCCGTTATTTTTAACGTTTTAATTTTTTCTAAGTCCCAATCCCATCTTCGCTGTTCATAGTCAAAAAATAAAAACTTCTCGTCGTACAAGGAATTGATCACTTGTTTACAAAAGAATGAATTTCCACCCGTGCATTTATGAACGAATTCGGCTAAAGGTCGTATGACTGCCTCCTCGCGATTAAAACTATCTTTAAAAAGAGCTTCGAAATCCACTCGTTTTAAAGGGCCTAAGGGTAGTAAATGAATCTTTTTTTCTTGTTCTTCCATCTCTATAAAAAATTGTTGCAAAGGATGATGAGAATCCACTTCGTTGTCGCGATAAGCCCCGATTAGAAGCACATGACTTAAATCCTCGTCTGTTATGATATATTCCAAGAGTTTTAACGAACTACTGTCAACCCATTGCAAGTCATCAATAAATAACACTAACGGATGATCCTTGCTCGCGATTACCCGGATGAAACGTTTGAAGAAGATCATCATTCGGTTCTGAGTTTCTCGTGGCGGCATTTTCTCTAAAGGAGGTTGAGGGCCTATGACAAGTTCCAGCATTGGTGCAAGGTCTATCATAACTTGCGCAACCCCGCCAAGCGCATCGATGATTGCCTCTTTTAACGCCTCAAAGCGAGTTTCGGGTTCTGATAAAATAATCCGTGCCAATTGATTAAGGGCCTGAATAATAGCTGTATAGGGGGTGTCACGTTGAAGCCGGTTGAATTTACCACTGATAAAATAGCCTTTATGCTTCACCATGGGCTTATGCACTTCATTGATTAGCATCGTTTTACCAATTCCTGAATAGCCGCTAACCATTAGCGCCTCAACTGCACCTTGACTGACCCGATCATACGCAGCTAAGAGAAACTTAATTTCATCTTTACGCCCATACAGCTTTTGAGAGATATTTAGGCAATCATAGACATCCTTTTGCCCTAGAATAAACGGTTTTTGATTCGGTTGTGCAACTAGTTTTAAATCTTCTAAGATACCCATAGTGCTCTGATAACGATCAGAGGGGTTTTTCGACATCAATTTTAGTAACATTTCCCCTAAGGACTCCGGAATGTCAGGATTCAGTTCTAAAGCACTTGGTGCAGGAACTGCTATATGGGCATGTACCATTTCAAATGGATCAGCTGCATGGAAGGGTATATCCCCGGTAAGTAATTCATAAAAGGAAACTCCGAGTGCATAAAAATCACTCCGATAATCGACGTTCATATTCATTCTGCCGGTCTGCTCAGGGGCCATGTAAGCCAAAGTTCCTACCAATCTTTCAGGAGGGATGACATCCTGCACTTCGTGTAGAAGCTTTACAGCAAAGTTAAAGTCTGTAAGTTTAACTGTTAAAGTTGTTGGATCAATAATGAAGTTACTAGGCTTAATATCTTTATGAATGATGCGTTGACGATGAATTTCCCCTATCGATTTAACCATCTGCATAGCAATTTTATAAAAGGTGCTTAAATTTTTATTGGGGTGAGATTGCTGTTTTATATATTCCTCTAATGAAATTCCCTGAATACTTTCTTGTACTAATGCATAACATTCATCTTCAATAATGGCGTAGGTTTTAATGACTCCTGGTAGATCTAAGTCTTTGCAAAGCTCAAATTCATGATAGATAAGCGCAATATCTTCAGCTTTGGGATTCGTTCCTCGGATAATTTTTAGGATAACTGGTAGACCATCACTCACACGCATAGCACTGTAAATGACATTACGCCGACCTTCCTGAATCAATTTCAAATTCACGTAATCTTTTAGCGTTAACATATTTGACTACCCTTTGAATGCTCTTTGCACCTATACACGTGGATTATTCCACACTAAACTTTTTTTTATTAAAAATATAGATGTAGGTTTTACGGGTTTGGGTGTTTGGGTGTTTAGGTCCAAATAGGGAAAGATACGGGGCGTGGGGTAAAGGGTGGATTTTTTTGTCAGGATACACACGATGGGAATGATGAGCAGGATAATTTATGATGGAAGTTTATTTAAAATAAATAATTTGATTGGGAGACTTATCTGGTTCTTGTGAAGAATCAGGCCACAGATCTTATAAGGACAAAGGACATTAACGACAAAGGACAATAAAGACACCAAGGACCATAACGACAAAAGACTAACGACCTTAAAGACAAACTACGCCACCAATGACATCGTGGATAGTCTATATTAAATTGTCGTTATGGTCCTTGGCGTCGTTAAGGTCGTTTGTCCTTATAAATCTGTGTCCCAATTCTTCATAAGAACCACTTATCTACTTTTGTTTTTCTTGCCTTTTAATAGCTTAGATTTTTTTCCCTTCCGTAAAATATCTTATTATCTTAAATTATCCTCTTAATCTTAAATTATCTTGCTCACCCTTCCCATCATGGGTATCCTGACAAAAAACCACCCTTACGATATTTTACGATACTAATTCCAAGTTAAAGTTTAGATACTATGAATGGAGCCGGGAGTGTATGCGTTTTAGCAGCTTCAGGAGAGCAAAAATCCGTATACATATATCTATTTACTAAATCAGCCATCACTTCATATTTTGGATGTGATCTATTTTTCTCAAACGTTTTTTTCATATGGATGTATTTCACTTCATAGCAAACATCACAAAATAAATTATTACGAAAAAAGTGTCTTTGATCCAAATTATCAAATTTGTGTTCATTGCACGAAACACAATTTTGATAAATTCGAGTAATCATTACCTCCCCGGTTTTATAATTTGTCTCCTTTTTTAGAATTTTCGAGGGATTTTTCAAATTTTTGAAAGGAAAAAGTTTTTTGCAATCATTGATTATAATCTTTTCAAAACATCCAGGTCTATGTCCATCTGTACAG
>JACDDG010000150.1:0-4888 GCA_013817115.1 Parachlamydiaceae bacterium
GCTTTAAGCTTTTCACACGTTGCTTGATGCAGTTTTTCGTGAAAGTATGTAAGCGATAACTAACTTGAGTGCAAAATTTTAAACAAATTGATTGCACCCAGCTATTTGCGTTCTTACGTATCTAATCCATCATTTACTACTTTCTTTAGGTCTGCATACACAACGTTGCGAGAGTCTTCTCCATTGATAGTGGTAAGCATCCCTTGGCGTGAATAAAATTCTATCAATGGCTCAGATTGAGCGTGATAAACTCGTAATCTTTCTTGCACTACTTCCAGGGCATCATCTGCACGTTGATAGAGTTCTCCTCCACAATTATCGCATTTATCTTCTACTTTAGGTGGAGAAAAGTATTTGTTGTGCACAGTTCCGCATGCTCTGCATGTTAATCTTCCCTCTGCCCTCTTGGTGATGGCTTCATCAGAAACAGCTAAATTAATGACGATAAGATCAGCTTTTCCGGAAATATAATTGTCAAGAGTTTCTGCTTGCGCTATAGTACGAGGAAATCCGTCTAGGAGAAATCCACTTTTGCAATCGTTCTTCTCAACGCGTTTATACAGCATCTGAAGTACGATTTCATCCGGTACAAGTCTTCCAGCTTCAATGTTAGCCTGCACCTCTCTCCCTAAGGGGGTTTTGTTGCGAATATTTTCGCGAAAAAGGTCACCCGTTGAGATATGAGGGATATTTAAATCCTTTGCCAATGTAACGGCTTGCGTACCTTTTCCTGATCCTGGAGGTCCTAAAAGAATAATTATTTTATTCTTTGGAGAGATCGGTGTAACAGCAGAGCAGTAAAGACCTGCTCCCAACGAAGAGAGAATCATGCATAAGTTAAGAGGGAGAATCTTCATAAATACCTTTTTTTAGCTCGTAATCTCGAATTTATGTTAATAGTAGATGTGGGTTTAACAATGTCAAATATGAAGTTTAACAGCCATCTGACAGAGTGTTTCCACATAGAGGACCACACCCATAAAATTGTAGCATATATGGTAAACAAATTCGATTGAAAAAGGAGATCCCGTGCAAGTTATTTTAACTTTTTTTATAATGCAGTTTTGTTTAATTTATTCATTTTATCAGCTCGGAGCGGCAGATTTCCATGTAATTTTGGTGGGAGACGCCTTATCAACAGATATTTTTCAGGCTACAAAATCGGATGTTGAGAAAATTAAGAATGAAGTTCGAATAATCGCCAAAAGTGGAAATTATAAACTCAAGTTGACTATTTTTTATGATAAAAAGCCTATCGCGGCTGATGTTTTACAAGCGATAAAAAACTTACAGCCAAAAGCAAATGATCTCGTGTTATTTTATTTTTCAGGACATGGTTATAGGACACCTCTAAATGGAGATGATCCATGGCCAAATTTAGATTTTCCTTTCGAACATAAGGGCATTTGCCTCAAAGGAATTATTGAACTGATCAAAGAAAAAAAAGCTGGATTATCGATCATATTAGCGGATTGCTGCAATTGGAAAATTCCGCAAAAAGTAGCTCCTCCCATTCTAAAAAGTCCCCCTAGCTTTGTGACAGCACGACAAAAAAGATTAAATTATCGTAGACTCTTTTGCGCCACTTCCGGGGTTATTGCTATTGCTAGTGCTCGTGCAGGAAAACCCTCTTACTGCACAATAGAAGGAAGCTTCTATACAAATTCATTCCTTGCCAGTTTACAGGCTGTTGTAGAAAGCAATAAGAATGGTGTTAACTGGTCTGCAGTGTTCGATGGGGCCTATGGGCAAATGAAGACGGTTTTGGATCGCTATAACTTAGAGCAAGATACTCACTTAGAGCAAGATGCAGTGGTTTACACAAGTTTTTGACAGATAAATTAGGCTTTAGTCTTGATTCTTGATTTGTTAAAGATCGAAAATCCCGTGGGACGGGCGCAAAATGCAACACTAATGCAAGCCCGGTTTTGTGTATTCAAAAACAGATATGTTTGTTGGTTTTTTTACAAATATAAGGATTTACCTATTTTTTAATCCAGAATTATTTTCTAACCTTCTTTTAAGAAATAAATATTAACAAACGTGACGCGAAGTTATTTATTGAACCTAGTACGAAGTACTTAGACGCTATGGGCTAGGGGCTACACAATGAGTTTCAGGTTATGTTTATAGACGCTAAATTTTTTTAAAATAGATTAAGTGAAAAGCATGATATCATTGGAGGGTTTGCAGGGCGGCTGCTCTCTTTACAAACAAAAAAAAGCCGTACTTTCTTTCAAAAGCACGGCTTTTTTTTGTGAGTAGCTTGCGGCAAAAGCAAGCCTCCGAAGGACCCGGGAACGTGAACCTGAACATGCACTACATCTTAATAATCCATGGCTCCGGCTGGCATTGCCATTGCACCTTTATCACTTGGGATATCAGCAATACATGCTTCAGTTGTTAGCAAGATACCTGCAATCGAGGCTGCGTTTTCAAGCGCGCAACGAACAACTTTAGTCGGATCTAGAATTCCGGCTTGGATCATATCCACAAAAGTGTCTGTCAAAGCATTGTAACCATGATTCTCTGGAAGAGCTTCAACTTGCTGTAGAATAATCGCACCTTCTTGGCCCGCATTCTCGGAAATCATGCGCAATGGAGCTGTTAGGGCTTTCGCGATGATTCTAGCACCTGTTTTTTGGTCCCCTTCGAGAGTGTCGATAACTTTATTAAGAGCAGGAAGGCAGCGAATGAAAGCGATTCCACCACCAGGAAGAATACCTTCTTCTACAGCAGCAGCAGTTGCATGTTGAGCATCATCCACGCGGTCTTTCTTCTCTTTCATTTCTACTTCTGTAGCAGCACCAACGCAAATTTTTGCTACGCCACCTGACAGTTTAGCCAGACGTTCTTGAAGCTTCTCGCGATCGTAATCGGAATCTGTTTCTTCGATTTGGCGCTTAATTTGAGAAACGCGATCTTGGACTTTGTTCTTGTCCCCAGAGCCTTCAACTATGATTGTCTCATCTTTACGGATGATGACTTTCTTAGCACGTCCAAGCATTTCCAAAGAAGTTTGCTCTAGCTTATGCCCGAGTTCTTCACAAACCATCTGTGCGCCAGTTAAGGAAGCAATGTCTTCCAAAATAGCCTTACGGCGGTCTCCAAAACCAGGGGCTTTAACAGCGCAAATTTTTAGGCTGCCGCGAATTCTATTGATAACCAAAGTTGCCAGCGCTTCACCTTCAACATCTTCAGCGATGATGAGAAGTGGAGAACCAGTCTCTGCAACAGTTTGAAGAAGGGGAATAAGGTCCTTGATTGCTGAGATTTTTTTCTCATGAATCAGAATCAAAGCATTTTCCAAAACGCATTCTTGATTTTCGGAATCAGTCATGAAGTAAGGTGATAGGTATCCACGATCAAAATTCATTCCTTCGACGACTTCAAGAGTCGTTTCAAAACCTTTAGCTTCTTCAACAGTGATTGTACCGTCTTTGCCTACACGTTCCATTGCACGAGCGATGATTGCGCCGATTTCTTTATCGTTGTTTGCTGAAATTGTAGCGACTTGTTCAATTTCATTTCTGTCATTGATTTTTTTGCTGCGTTTTTCAATTTCTTTAACAACTTCTTTTACCGCAATTTCCATTCCACGCTTAAGGTCAAGTGGGTTAGCACCTGCAGCTACATTGCGAAGGCCTTCGCTGTAAATAGCAGCAGCAAGAACTGTAGCTGTAGTTGTGCCATCACCCGCATTATCAGCAGTCTTGCTTGCAACTTCTTTAACCATTTGAGCGCCCATATTCTCGTGACGATCTTCCAGTTCAATTTCCTTTGCTACTGTGACGCCGTCCTTAGTGATGTGTGGTACACCATGAGCTTTATCGATAATGACGTTGCGCCCTTTAGGTCCTAATGTTACTTTCACAGCATCTGCTAGAGTTAATACCCCTTTAAGGATCTTCTGACGTGCTTCTTCTCTGTAGATAATATCTTTGGCTGACATAGTAGAGTCTCCTGTGAGTTTAAATTATATTTCGATTACCGCGATAATGTCTTCTGCCTTGATGATGATAAATTCTTCATCGTTGATTGTGATTTCTTGACCGGAATATTTTTCCATCAAGATAATGTCATCAACTTTAACAGGCATAGGAATTAGGTTGCCGCTTTTGTCTTTTTTACCTGTGCCAATTGCGATGACTTTAGCTTGCTCTTGTTTCTTTTTCGCCGAGTCAGGTAAAACGATTCCACCTTTAAGCTTTGTTTCAGGCTCAAGACGTGAGACGAGCACTCGGTTTCCTAATGGGAGAAGTTTCGTCGCAGGCTTTACACAGCAGGATTTAGGCTGATTCATTTGTTGCGTTTGAGACATAAGGTATTGCTCCTTGGTTTAGGTTATTTTCAAAAGCCCCATTTTAAGGCGTATTGATTTAATGCGCAAGACAATTGGCACTAAAAAGGATCAAGTGCTAACGCACGCTCCCTAACAGATCGCTCAATTGATTCAGTAAATTTGAATAACGGGCAATAGCAGCCTTTATGGGATGTGGCTCCAACATATTGATTCCGGCAACTTTAAGCATGTCGATAGGGAATCGGCTTGAGCCACCTTTCAGGAAGGCGAGGTAATCCTCCCGCTCCTTATCACCTCCATGCGTCACACGTTCAGTTAACGCTAATGCAGCGCTGATTCCTGTCGCGTATTGATACACATAGAAATTATAATAAAAATGGGGGATACGAGCCCATTCTATATCGATCTCATCGTCGATGACCAGGCTTGGACCAAAATATTTCTGATTTAATTTGCGATATTCTTGGCGAAGTAGTGCAGGAGTCAAGGGAATTTCTTGTTCGGCAAGAGTGTGAATAAGAAGCTCGAACTCTGCAAACATCGTTTGTCTAAACTAAGTTGCACGAATGTCTTCGACTTTTTGGT
>JACDDG010000150.1:4898-6330 GCA_013817115.1 Parachlamydiaceae bacterium
GTAGTCTTAGAGCGTTTAACTAGTAGCTGCATCAAGAGTTCTTCGTTAAAAGTTGAAGCAACTTCAGCAACAAATATGGAGTAGTGACCGTATTGATAGGGCTGATTTTTATGGGTTAAAAGACTATGCATGCTATGACCAGCTTCATGAGTCAATGTAAAGACATCTTTAAGTTGGCCCTTATAGTTCATTAAAACATAAGGTAAGCTGTCATAACTCCCACTAGAATAGGCTCCAGAACGTTTATTCTTATTCTCATAGCGATCCACCCAACCCTGTTCATTAAATCCTTTTCGGAGCAGATTTTGATACTCTGAACCTAAGGGGGCAACTGATTCTAAAATTACATCTACAGCTTCCTCATAAGTCATTTCAATTTTATAATCTGAAGTAAGAGGAACATAAATGTCATATAAATGCAATTCATCAAGCCCTAAAATCTTTTTACGCAATTCCATCGATTTGTGTAGTGAGGGGAGTTCACTATTTACAGCTTCAATTAATGCGTGATAGACTTGAGGGTCAATATTATGGGGGAATAGTGCTGTTTCAAGCGAAGATTTGTATTTGCGAGCGCGGCAACTAAAGAGGTGAGCTTGAACTTGGCCATTTAACATTTCGCATAGTGCGTTTTCAAACTCAGAAAATTTGCTATGAAGTTGCTGGAATGCATTTTTTCTTAGAATTCGATCTTGTTCACGAATGTATACGCCGTAGGATCCGTGTGTTAGTTCACGTTCATTGCCTTGACCATCTAGCACTGTACCAAATTTAAAGTCAGCATCGTTTATAGCGCTAAATGCTTTCCCAGATGATTCCATAGCTTTGCTTGCTTTAGCCATAAGCTCTTCCATTTCAAAAGAGAGAGTGTGCTGCTTTAAGCGCAGAGTTTTTTCTAGATAAAAACGAAAGTCTTGAAGTTCAGGTGAATTTAAAAGGGCGTCAATTTTGTCTTGATCTAATGCTAAGAGTTCTGGTTCGATCCATGAGGATTCTTCGCCAAAATCACTACAGAGAGATGAAATTCTACTATGTGCAACTTTATATTGATCGATTGTGAGTTCTTCGTCATGGCGTAGGTGAGCATATGTGAAAAGCGTGGAGAGCTTTCTGTCGATCGATAAAAATTTCTGCAAGAATTCTTTAAGGGCGGAAGGATTGCTTAGCTTTCCTTTATAAAATAGTAATTCGGGCCAATGAGGCCTTTCCTTTTTGTGGCTATCGTCAAAGTTTTTTTGCCAAGCTGTAAGATCTGGAAAAAGTATTTCAACATTCCATCGATCTTGAAGGGGTACTGAAGAGCGTTCTACAACCATGCGTTCCTCTAATTTTATGGGGGTTAAAACTATACCAAGTAAATGCTTAAAGATGATTTTGCCTTTGCGCCATTTTTTAACGCAAAGGCGCAGAGAGGAGAAGTTAGGGTATAGGT
>JACDDG010000151.1 GCA_013817115.1 Parachlamydiaceae bacterium
GACATATATCTCCAAGCCACGATCTAGATTCTAGCAAGCGCATAAACGAAGCAAAAATGTAGCTCATCATTCGGACATTGAGTATTAACGTAGCTGACACATAACTCCAACCTACGGTGGAGATGCCAGCAATCGCAAAATGAAGCAAAAATGTTGTTGACGGCTATTACCATAAGCTCCGGCGTCATCCGAAGCTTCAGGCGTCTGATAGCGACTAAAGTATTATTTTGTGTTGATCTTCAATTACATTTTTGCTCCGCTTAGCGTTTGCTAGCAATTAGATCGTGGCTTGGAGATATATGTCAGCTACGTTGAAACTCAACATCGGAATCATGAGCTACATTTTTGCTTCGTTTTGCGCTTGCTAACATCTAGACCGTGGCTTGGACTTTTGGGAGGTTATGATGCAAGGCATTAGAATGACGTGCTACATTTTGCTAATAACGTAAATCCTTCAGTTCCTTTAACAACACTGAAAAAGAGGCTTTTTGTTGATCCGTCAACGTAACATCAGGACTTTGCAACATCAAAATAACTTTCTGCATTCCCTGCAAAATTTTTTCTCCGACATCTTCGCGACGTTGATCTTTTTTCTCTAAAGGAAATTGACGACGAATGACATCTAGCAGAGCCGCTTTCGTCTCGCCTTTATAGCCTTCTACGATTTGCTGTTTTCTTTCTAATGACCCATTTCGACTGGCTAATGTATAAACTGCTTGTCTAGGCATTTCCTCCAGCCGTAAACGCATGGGTGTAGACAGTGCTTGATGAAACTCGTAATATTGTAAAAAGTTATAAGGAGTTTGGCGGTTACCATAGGTCGCTTGCAACCAACCTGTAAACGCCCCATCGCGGTAACGTGTTAATATCTGATGCGCCTTTTTTATTCGTTCTCCATGAAGCAAAGCTGCTTGATTGTTAATCGCCTTGACTTCGCTGGTCAAAGAGATCAAAGCCTTTAAATCGGCTGTGACATCCGTTTGACCACTAAAATAATTCGAAAGCAGTTCCTGTAGGCTGTCTTTTTCCTGGCTAGTCAATTCGGCCACGCTAAAGACACCTGAAAAACTTGTCAGATGTCCTGAGGTAGATTGCCTAGCCATTTCAGCCATTTTCGAATGCGATTCGTTTTTTTTAGTGCGCAATGTCAATAGGTCGTTAACTTGAGTCATAAATGCCTTGATAAGAAAAAATTAAAAGCGTTTAAGAATCTCTTCTGTCATCAATAGGTAGTCTTCGGCAGCTCTGCTTTTAGGAGAGACTTCAAAAATCGGCTTTCCGTAAACAGAGGCTTCAGAGACGCTAATATCTCGACGCACTTTCGACTCGAGGAGTTTACTTGGGAAGGTCCGTTCAATTACATCCATAAAGGCATCATTGCTCTTGCCCCGGGCATTCCAAAAAGAAAGAACGACGGCAAGTACAGATAATGGATGTCGCTGCGCGATGCTTTCCATAAATTCACTGAGGCGCTCCAAGCCTTTTACGCTATAGAATTCTGGCGTTGTACAAACAAGTGTGTATTGAGATGCAATTAAGGCTGATTCGGTCAACCAACATAAGGATGGCGGCGTATCAATTAACACAACGTCATAATCAAGTGGGAGCAAAATGTCGCGTAAGCGTTCATGCGAATAACGGTCGGCTGCCAAGGCCCCGGTCACTTCTACACGTTCTAGCCAGGTGTCGGCAGGAACGAGGTCTAAACCTGTAAAGCCAGTATGCTTTACAACTTCTTCAAAAGTCTTTTTACCCTGCAGCACGGATGCCATGCTGTCGTGTTCATCGGGATCAAAGCCAAGTCCTGTGGTCAGGTTTGCTTGGGCGTCGAAGTCGACGAGTAGCACTTTCTTGCTGTGGTACTTGGCAAGCGCAGAGCCGAAATGCAAAGCTGTTGAAGTCTTTGCGGTTCCGCCTTTAAAACTACTTACGGCGATGATAGTCTTGCGATTCATGCAGTTTCTCCGGTTGAAACAAATGGCGAAGACAGCTGACGCTCGTTTTTTTCCTGAGTGATAGCTGTGATAAAGGGTTCTATGGACATTTCTCCATGCACAACATTATTTCGCGTACGCAAATTGATGGTTTTATTTTCCATTTCTTTGTCCCCTAAGGTCAACATGTAGTTAACCTGGGCTAGCTGCGCGGTGCGTACTTTCTTGCTGACGGATTCATTACTTGAATCGATGTCGACTTGAAAGCCAGCTTTTTTTAATTGCTTTTTTAAATCTTCGGCGTAAGGCAAATGGCGATCTGCTACAGTTAAAAGTCTTACCTGCACAGGGCTTAACCACAGAGGGAATTTACCGGAGAAATGTTCGATCAAAATTCCGAAAAAGCGTTCAATTGATCCAAAGATAGCGCGGTGGATCATAACCGGACGTTTGCGGGAGCCATCTTGCGATGTGTATTCCAGCTCAAAGCGTTCCGGAAGGGCCATATCAAGCTGAATTGTTCCACATTGCCAGGTGCGGTTAATGGCATCCTGAATATGGAAATCAATTTTAGGGCCGTAGAAAGCTCCATCACCTTCATTGACACGGTAATCTCTGCCGTAGCGATCTAACGCACCTCTGAGTCCATTTATAGCTAATTCCCACTCGTCGTCACTGCCGATAGTATTTTTTTCAGGACGTGTAGATAGCTCCAGGCGGTATTTTAAACCGAATGCACTATAAATTTTATCTGTAAGTCTTAGTACTCCTAAAATTTCATCTTCGATCTGAGAAGACTCCATGAATATATGAGCGTCATCCTGATGGAAGCTGCGCACTCTAAAAAGACCAGATAGTGACCCTGAAGGTTCAAAACGATGAACGTTTCCGATTTCAGCTACACGTAACGGTAGTTCGCGATAGCTGTGGATATGGCTTTTATAGAAAAGCATTCCACCGGGGCAGTTCATCGGCTTAATCGCAAAGTCTCGTTCTTCGATATGAGAAGTAAACATATTTTGTCTGTAGTTAGCCCAGTGACCTGAACGCTCCCATAATTCTCTTGTCATCAATGTCGGAGTCTTGATTTCAATATAATCTGCATCATCTAAGCATTCACGAATATACTGAAGCAATTGATTCCAAACATACAGCCCTTTGGGGTGGATAAACGGCATCCCTGGGGCTTCTTCCTTCAAAGAAAAAAGATCAAGATGTGGTCCTAAGACTTTATGATCGCGTTTTTTCGCTTCTTCAATCATGAGAAGATATTCTTTTAGAAGCTTTCGATCCGGAAAAGTAATTCCATAAATTCTTGTGAGCACTTCGTTCTTAGAATCGCCCTTCCAGTAAGCTCCTGAAATTTTAAGCAATTTAAACGCTTTAATTTTTCCTAGATTGAACATGTGGGGGCCGCGACACAGATCAAAAAATTCGCCTTGATGGTAGCCTGTCAAGGGTGCATCTT
Source organism: Parachlamydiaceae bacterium (assembly GCA_013817115.1). Classification (GTDB taxonomy): domain Bacteria; phylum Chlamydiota; class Chlamydiia; order Chlamydiales; family Parachlamydiaceae; genus JACCRY01. Next base: position 3,403 of record JACDDG010000151.1, read on the forward strand.
CAGGAAAACTTTCGATAAGTTCAGTTTTATATTTATTGCTTTCAAATGCTTTAAGAGCTTCAGCTTTATTGGCAAATTGCTCACGTTGAGTGGTGTAGTTTTCATTGATGATTTTTTGCATCTCTTTTTCAATGGCATCAAAAACGTCATCGGAAATGTGGAGGTTCGCAAAGTCGTAGTAGAAACCTTGATCAATCGGAGGACCTATTGTCGGTTTAGCCTCAGGATAAAGGCGTAAGACAGCCTGTGCCAGGACATGCGCAGAAGTGTGCCAGAAAATTTCCTTACCTTGTGGATCATCAAAATTCCATAAAACAACGTGATCCCCATCTGCCAACGCAGTCGAAAGATCTTTGGGAAATTCGTTTATGGTTGCTCCAACAGATTGGTGAGGAGCATGCAGATGCAGCTTATCAGCTAGCTCCTTGGCGGTAGCTCCTTCAGGAAGTTCAACGGTCGATTTGTCTTTAAGGGTGATAAGCATGTCAAAGGGTCTCCTTCACTAGAGGTTATGGAGAAATCTTAACCCATCTTCTATTTCAAGAAAAGGGGGAAACGTCAAATTTTGGGACTTAAAATTTTAGCGGAATATCTGTAGTTAAAACAGAATATAAAAAATATTGTTTGTGCGCTAAATTAAAAAATTACGTAGTCAATCTTTTGAGGCATGCAAGGTTGTGAACCAGTCACTAAATCCTCGTAGTCTAAAACTTTAATGTTTTTCGACCTTTATAAATTTTTCCCACTTTATCTTGTATATTTCTGCTTTTAAAGTAACAAATGTTTTTTAGTTAACTCCTCTAAAGAAAACTCCTCTTTTAAATAATCATTTGTACTATTCAACTTTTTGTTGAAACTAGGAAACTATCAGGAAAATATCTATTTGGCAAATATGGTAAATAATTTCTCTAAGAAAGGGGGAAATGGAGACTCGTTTGATAGAGGTTTGTGAAACGGTTACTTATAATTTTTAATTTGACTTTGTGACAAAATATTTTGGGTCCCATCAAAACAACTTTATAAGAAGGATCTTGATCGGTACTGAATTCAGAAGAAATAATTTTATTTTTAATAAAGCTTTGTAATGACCCCCAAGCTTTTCTCTTAAAAGCGCGTTTGTTGAAAATGCTTGTATGGACAATATTCTATTTTTAAGGTCGCAAACGCCAAAATTATTCACATCTCAAACTCCTTTTTGAACTTTCAATAAGTTCCGATTTTGGTGACTCTTCCTTAGAATACATCCAATTTTTTTAATATGGCAATGGAAAAACTAAAAAAAGGTAAAGGTTTAAATAATTATTATCTTATAAATACATTAATTTTTTTTTAATTTTCATATTAATTTAACTAAAATTAAGTTGTTAGTTTTCTTTATACAGGCAGGGATGAGTTTAGTTAATTAAATGAATCTTATAATTTTTGCTTGAGGTTTTTTTTTGAGTTTGGTATGATTGTATTTTTAAGGATTCGACTATATAATTACATTTGAAGTGTTTATGGTCTGATTTAATGTTGTAATTTTTTTTTAATTTTTTAGTGAGAGTAATAATGATTGATAAATACGTGACGGCCTTGCAATCCGCTATGGTTAGCGGAGCTGGCGATTTTTTTAAAGAACGACGTAATAGCACTTTATATTTGGGTGCATATGTTGTAATGCCTTTGACAATTGGTTTTGCGGGTTTTTTAGATTATATTAAACTACCTTTAGCGATTGTTGAATCTGTTGTAAAAGGTATTTTTGCGGGAATGCTTTCCCCTATAAGTAATGATGCTTCTCAATGGAGTTACAGCCATTTTAAAAATTCAAGAAACTATATCCATATGTTTGTTGATAAGCTGACGGTAGGTTGGGCATTAGATTTGGAATGTATGTTTGAGGCACTTAAGCAACCAAAAAATGCTACGGAGTCTCCAGCTTCATTTTGCGGGAAAAATTTAACATTCTGCCTTGGCTTAAACAATTTTGAAAAAGAGCATCCCTCAATTTGTGAGAAAACGAAATAGCTTGTTTTCCGTTCTCAGGGCCCATGGCTAAGCTTAAGCTTGCTATGGGCTGTGTATTCCACCCTTCAAAGAGGCTTGCCACAATCTAAATGTAAGCCAATCCCAAATTAACAAAAACGTAGCTGAAAATTAGCTCCAAGCCATCAAGATTTTCTATCCTCTAAAACGCAGCAAAAGAGGCCTCTATTCCTTGACATGCTCTCCACCACTTATCTTTAGAGCAGTTCTTTCGTGAAAAATGTGGTAACAGAATCAGCCTGGAAGCAAATGCCTTTTTTTGTGAAAACATGATTATGGATCAATATCAATAAAACCTTTGTTTAATCCTGATTTGCCCAATACAAAGTCACTCAATAATAAAGCTTATTTTTCGTTAACTTTAACTCAATTAATTTGGAAAATTAAATTAAGGTTTTAATTGTAAAAATATTGTAAAAGAGTCAATTAAAGAGGTGTGAATGGAAATAATACGTTAACTACAGGCTCTGCCGCGCTCGCATCAAGCAAAAAGCGAAAGTTTGGTGGCTTTCCCGCGCCCCTACCCGAGTCGCACGTTTTGTAATGATAATAGCGCCGGGTTCCGCTATCACTGCACCCGAGGCTATTACTTCCCCCTACAGGGGGATAGAACATCGTTAAAAAAAGGCTAGATTGAAGCTAGAAAAGTTATACATGATCTCAACATCCTTGCCCATTCCGAAAGATTCTGGAATATTTCATAAATGTGTTCAACTTTAATGTATACCGAAGAGCTTCAAATTTTGGTTTTTTGGCAAATAGAAAGTTCCCGGGATTAAGCGATCAAAAGCGACCCCATATTATAATATTGGGTCA
>JACDDG010000152.1 GCA_013817115.1 Parachlamydiaceae bacterium
GCTCCTACCGGGGCGCACGTTTTGAGATGATTCTAACCCCGGTTTCCGCTATCGCGGCACCCGGGGCTATTAACAGTTCCCCCTACCGGGGGATAGAGCAGGTTTTATTCAAAATCACAGTTGGGAAGCTAGAAAGCCAATCACGATCTATCCCCCGGTAGGGGGAACTGTTAATAGCCCCGGGTGCAGCGATAGCGGAACCCGAGGTTAGAATCATCTCAAAACTTGCGCCCCGGTAGGGGGCGTCAGAAAGCCACTTGAGGGCGTAGCCACAGTGTTAGCCCTCCAATCGTTGCTCGATGCGACTGAAGCATTCGCCCTAAACGTTTCTAAAGACAACAAAATGAAATCAATTAACCATCTTGCATCCCCTTATTTTCCACGTGATGAAGAAAAAAATATTTCTGCAAAAAGATTTTTTTTCATAAGGGAATGACGATTATAGGCGATGTTGCAAAAAATATTATTGTTAATCTAGAGTCGCACTCCATCGCTATGTGGGTGTGAATAAAGCATGGTATCAACTAATTAAGGAAGACACCGTTCTCTGCAGCAAGAGCTAGCTAATAAAACCAGGCCATGAAATTCTTAATAAGTTATTTGAGAATTGGTGCTGGTAGTTATTTCAGTCCTCGTAACTCGCTCAGTAAAAAAAATAGTTACGCCTATACACGGCATAATAGCTTGGATAAGCTACCTCGCTAGGTATCGGAATGGAGCCTGCCCATTTCTAACAATTTCTCATTGTATAAGAATGCAAAAAATCTCTGAAGTGGAAAAGTGTAATAGCAGATCAGCCCCGTCGATTCGCATGATAAAACATTGAAGCTTCGCGTCCTGAGTTTTATATCGAAGAGCGTTCAAATTTTAGTTTTTGGCAAGAGAAAGCTCCAGCGATAACGATCGAAAATGACCCCAAAATATAATATTGGGTCATTTTCGATCGCTTAATCCCGGGGCTTTCTCAAAGAAAAATCCAAAACGCTCTTCGGTATATCGTGTGATGAACGGGGAGAGTGAAATTAAGTGTATTACTTCAACATAGCAACTGATGATCTAAAATAAGATCCACAGGTAAATAAAGTCCTTTGGGATTTAAATGTGTAATATTGAAATTTTTAGTCTCGGCGCAATCAATACCTTGATCCCAAAGTAACTTCTTTTTACCTAAAAAATTTGTGACACAAAAATTAAGTAGAGCTTCTTGTATGCAAATGCTCCATTTGGTCCAATTTGATATTTTGCGGTCTTTTAACTTTTGGGATTTAGCACCGAGCTTAAGAGCATAATGTCGCAATGTACTAGCAAATGAAGCGCAACTTTGATGGGTAGGATGATAAAACAAATTACAACTTTTTATTTCACCTGTTTCCTCGTCTTCCTGATGACTTTGCAAAGCTTCTATCCAATTCATCAATCTATGAAATGCTTTAGGATCAGTTAGTGTGTAGGACATCGTGTGTCGCTCAAAGCTCGTGGACGGCATGAAAATGTAGGGGTCTGGCGATAAAAGCTTTCCTCTTTGCAAACTTAAATTATAAGGATCTCTTTCAGCAATCTCAGGCATAAGGCCAATACTATAAATTTCACCTCGAGGGGTGGTAATCTTAACGGAAGCATGACCCTGGTCTGAAAAAACCCCAGGCAATCCAGGACTGCTATGCACAATAATATCTATAGTGAAATCTTTTGGTGGTATTGATGCATAAGCAAAAGGTTTTAAAAATTTCCAATCTTCATAAAAATATGATGTAAAACCATTTTCTAAATATTGGTACTCGCAATCTATAAAATATTCACCTGTTTCTTCGTCCTTTCCTAAAATTCCGCATTCTTCCAATTCGTCTAAAGTTAACTCTTTGCGCGGATGAATTAATTGAATGCTTTTGTTAAATGTTCCATCTTCTTTCACAATCATTTCTTTTAATTGCTCATGATTTATCTCTGAAAGAGCATATATATGGTAACAACCATCTTCAAATTCACCTTTGATGCATAAAGAAAGTTCCTTATTTAATAAATCCTGGTAAAGCTCACACCAATAATCATCCGGACTATCAATTTCATCAAGTGTATCCTCTGGAATTTCATCATCGATAGAAGTTCTTTCCGAAAACTTGAAAGTAATCTCTCCGGAATCGTTAAATGTTATATTATGGTTAAAAGCTTTCATCCTTTCATAAAGATGGTCATCAAATATGAGTTTATTCAAATTTTTTGCAAGATCTTTTCCGCCCAAAAATATAGGTATTTTGTTTGCCGGCACGTCGGCTGTGAGGAGTTTTTGGATCTTTTTCATATCCAATTTAAGTAAAGATGAGCGATAATTTAACTCTTTAACATTGTTTGCTTTGCTGATCATTTTTAAGCAAAAATTAGAAAGCCATCCTCCTTTTGATAGATCAAGAAGCTTTACCTGCAGTCCTATAAGGTGGGCTGTATGTTCAGGAGAGTCAAGTCCTCTTGAAATCAATATAGTAATTTGTTCGGCATCATCTATCAATGATTTCCTCTTTTTAATACTAAAATTATCTAGTAAATAAAAACTATTTAGATTGCTGCTAGCCTTTTCCCCTAAGTGTTTTTCGCTTATACTACTCACAATTCCTCCAGCATTACTTATATTAATAAAAAAAATCCAAGGGCTAATAAAATTATAAAAATCTAACTCTAAGTCTTGTTAAATATTAGTCAACAAAATTTTCAAGCTAACAAGAAATATTATAAACTTATATTAACAAATATTAACTATAAAAATCAATGGAAATTTAATTTGTTTGTGTGTAAACCAAAATCCAGGTGCAACCAGTGCACCCTGTTTCAAAATACTTAATATAGAAGAGGAAAGTAAAATTATCGCGAGCTCAATAAGACAAGGCTCCGAGCCTGCGGGTTAATCTGGTATAAATAGTCTAGACAAGCAATCTCGTTAGGATATTTATACCGAAGTGCGTCCAAATTTTGGATTTTGGCTTTGAGAAAGCTCCCGCGATTAAGCGATCAAAACGACCCCATATTATAATATTGGGTCGTTTTTGATCGCTCAATTGCTGGGATTTCTCAAAGCCAAAAATCCAAATTTAGACGCACTTCGGTATAAATCCTATGCACTTGTAAAGGTCTTTCATAGCGGCACAGCGTCCTTTCTTTTTTTGTAATAGATTCATACTTGCTCATAACTTCGCATGAGATTCCGTGAACTGATGCAATGTTGGCCAATTTTTATATCTCTCTTTTGTTAGATTAGCCCACAGAAAAGAAGACAAAATCAGACGGGTAAAAAAGATTGCGCTTTAAGTGCTTGCCTGTTTTTGAGCGTTTTTATCATCAAAATTCCTTAAAAGTTTGGAACTAAATATGGTCAAATTTTTTTCATGTGCTTGAATAGACTCATTGTTTTTAGTTATTACTTTGTAATAACTATCAATTTTTGGCTTTTGATTTATATATATTTTAAGTACACAACAAAAAACAGGGATCGAAACATATAAAGGATAGAGAAAACTTGACACGCAAAGTAATGAAGACAAACCAAGCAAGACTTGTGCCTTAACTAAATGGATTCGCATTTCCAAATTTGCCTTTTTACATTCTTTTATTGCAAATTTAAACATAGGAGAAATAAAACATTCAGATTTTTTAATATTCCGATAGCGAATAAAAACAGGATTTTCAGTGTGCTTATCTCTGGAAAACATTCCCCAAAAAATATTAACAGTGGATATTTTAGCTAAGTTTTCTCTGGGAACCTTATCGAGAATTAACACTTGAAGTTCCGCAGGTAATTCAGAAAAACTAGATATATTCATAATACTCCCAAATGAAAAAAAAATATTTAGATTCATACATGTCAGCTTTTCCTTGTGCTTACAATTAAAAGTCGGCTTGCTAACTCTAGGATCGCTAGAAATTGCCAACAAAGATCATAGTAAAAAATTTTCTGGGGTTCTGAAGACTTAAACATTTCCCAAAAAACTCTAGTAGCACATAAAGCATCGCTAAATATACGTATAGCCTTTTCTCCATCCCATTTACCCATTAAACGGAAAATGTTTAGTCCTGTTTCATAAACTTTACAAATTAGTTCAGTTACCCTAGAAGAAGAAACACATAACTCTAATGTGTTTCCCATACAATTAAACGCACTTCCAAAAGCAGAAATGTGCCTACTAAGAAAAAGCGTAGCATTTTTACTTGAAGGATTTCTTTTATAAACATAATAATATGTATTTATAGAATCTTCAAATGCTAAAACACTTAAAGAGATGTTTAAAGCCATAGGCACGAAATTTATCATTTAATTTTCACCCTTTTTGAAGCCTTTTTTAGGCTTATTGTTTTGATATTGATTTTTGGAACTCTTCGTAATCTGCTTTTGCTTGTTTAGCTTCTTCACGGAGTTTTATTAAATGCTCATTTATTTTAAATTGGATGTCGTGATTTGCCTCGATATTTGCGTGTGCAAACTTTAACCCTTTGGGCCAACAAGGTGGAATTTCGGCTTTTTTTAAATATAATTCAATCTCTGTCCTTTCATAAAGGATATCACCCAGGTCTTTATCCCCATCATTTTGTTTTGGTTGGACAACATAACGAATTGGTTCTCCTGTAATTTTACATCTTATACTCATAAAAAATTCATCTTCTGGTAAACATGGAGGAATTTTTTTAAGAGTAAGCCCATCCAAAAATAGCATAAGATTTTCAAATTGAATATCTATAGATTCTGAGATTTCCTCTATATTTTTTTCAAGTTCTTGCTTTTTTTTTGCTACGGTGACCACCACAAAAAATTTGTTCCAAAGTCGTTTTATAGCGGCAGTTAGTGCAAATATTTTAGCATAAGTTACAGCACAAGCTTTATTAAACTCTTTAGGATGGGTATATTTAAAAAATCTAACGCCTCCGCTAACACAGGTAAAAATATCGCACACTACAGTATTAGTTTTGTGAGAAGTAGAACACATGTTAGCCTCGGTATGTTTATATGCTTTCGCAAAGCATACGAGCAGTCCCCAAGAGGTTTTACCTAGTGAAATTGCGTCTCCTTTTACAAATGGTTTTGCTATATGAAGAATGTCGGGAGCTATATTAGTTAAAACCTGAAAATTCTTTAAAGAACTAGGGCACTTATTCCCTAATGTTATTTTTGTCGCATCTATGCCTATATTCATCGATTTAAAAGCCACTGAGGCAACTCTAAATCCTAAATCAATTTTTTCTTCTTTTGTTAATTTTTCTTTTGCATCATCACCATAAAGATCATTGTGAATGTTACCTATTTCTACTGCAACAGTGACTGCACCATCGACTGCGTGAACAACTTGAGATCCCCATTTCAAAAATTCTATCATCTCTTACGCCTCATTTTTCGTTTGTTTTCAGTGATTTTACGAAGCCTACAATTAAAAAGCAATGACTAAAAAAAGTAATGTTAAAAATATTTCATATGAATTATATTTTTTTTAAAAAATTAGCGATTGCTTTTAATCCTGTTTCCTTTACAATCTTGATAAGGTTTTTTGAACAAAAAATAAGGAGTCGAAAAATGAATTTAAGTAATCTTGCTAGCGGTATCACCCTAATAAGTAGGGCATCAGATATTTCTGAGGACTTTAAAAAATATCAACATAATGGTCCCATCGCCGACATTAAAGCGGTTTCATTAGTAACCAGGAGTGTACTTTTATTTTTAGGAATATTGGAACTTGGTCATACATCGCAAAATCTTAAACTAGCCGAACACGCGGTATGGCTCATAGATATGCCTTTAGAATTCATAGAAGGTCTGGAACGAGCATTTGATCCTCAATTATCACTGGCCCAAAAAATAGCAGCAATTGAGAAAAAAATGTTAGGGCCTGTGGTCTCACTTTGGCGATCAGGATGCGAAGCTACTCTAAATCAGCAAAAAAGACTAAGAGATCTTTCAGTTGAAGAGCAGGCTAAAGTGAAGATTCCTATTTATGAGAGTTGTGGTGACGAATATATTCTAGTAGGATATAGGCCGTTTGTCTTAGAAGAATGCTTAAGAAGCATTGAATCATGTGAACATGCGATTCCAAAACTCAAAAATGTAGAACTTTCTTGTCAAATAGCCCCAGTGTCTGTAGTTGCTCCTATAGTCGCTTCAGGGGTATCTATGATTGTTGACTATTCAAAAAATAAAGTTGATGCCTTTACGATTTTTAAAATTAAAAAATGTTTAAGAGTGGGAGGAGGTGTAGCAGGGTCAGGGTTTTCC
>JACDDG010000153.1:0-4953 GCA_013817115.1 Parachlamydiaceae bacterium
CTCTTCAGGACAAAGAGGTTTTCCAGTGGACTTGAGCAAGATATCTCTCCATTTGCATAGTAAAATCTTCTCATTATACCATGCGGAAAATTGAAGTCAATCACTTCATTTGCAAACCTCTATAGTTGAGTTAAGTTTTCAGGCAAATCAAACGCAATCAAAATTTTTGAAAAGTCAGGGAAGTAGGATGCTGCAGAAGAGTTGAAGTTTAGGGATTTGGTTAACGTGTAAATTCCAATTTCGATTAGATCCAATTGGGTTTTAACTTCTTTTTTATTGGCATAATACGTTATAGCTACCTTAAAAAACTCCCCCAGAGTACTTGCAAAAGAAGGGGTATTCTTCAGTTGCTGTTCTAAGGCATCATTCCGCAAAATTAAAAGTTCGAAGAGGAAAAAAAATTCAATTTTGTCTAAATGCTCGAGCCTTTGGTTGAAATAAGCTATGGTGCGGATAGCTTGATCTTTCTCGTCAGCCCAAATTAATTCTAGGGCTGCCCGTTCATTTTTCGGGAGTTTTTCGAATATATTTCCGCCCTCTTCTTTGGAAGCTCCAAAAAAGGATGAAATGAAGCCCTGATTGGAGCGAAGAGAATTGAATTTCGATGTGTCGTTGACGATTTCATTTTGAGTGCGGTTATTTGAGTGAAGGAAGTCGGTGATGATAGAAAGAAAAGTACTGTTATCTACTCCAGTCATCATATTTTTATGCGACGTCCAATGGATTGCAAAAATTTTTCTCGCCTGATACTTACTGACGATATGCCTAGTGACGTTTTGCGGAACAAGATCTTCATAATAATAAGCCGCATTTGAAGTCCCTGCTAATTCGACGACAGCATGCTTGCCGCTTCCTGGTAGAAAATTAAAAGGAATCCAAGTGTTTTCTTTGTTAAATAATGTTCCTATTGTCAGAGAATTTAAAAATTTTCTAGTAGAATTATCTTCATCAACATACGAAGCTGGATAATCATTGATTTCAATAGGTGTTAAATCATTACCACCAAATATTGTATGTGTATAATCGTTTGCTAGAAAATTAGCTAAACGTAGTAAATAAAAAGGTCTTGGAAGTAATTTCTGGGCAGAACTTTTCTCAATATTCTTGGAGGAACAATATGATCTTTTTCCGTCAGTATAAAGCATGCCAAATTTTTCAGAAAAAACAGCATTTTGAGGGACGCCGAAATGTTCCAGTTTTTGTTGTGTCTCTGGTTTATTTAGTAGGTTTTTGTAATAGTTTTTTTCAAGAGGAGTAATAGAATCCTTAAATTTGGGTTTACACCCAAACTGTCTGTCAATGTAAGAAGCGACAGTCATGATTGGATCATTACTAATATTTAAAGAATTGGAGTTGTTTCCATAAAAGAGTGATTCTTTCCCTTGATAAAAAATTTCATTGTCATCGTATTTCTTGTGATAGTCAATTCCGAAGTAGGTAAAGACCTGTTCCATTTGTTTTAGAACACGGGTGTCAATTATGTTGAAATAGAAATTTTTTTTCAATAAGACAACACCCCAGGGATTAACTTTTAATCCATCCAGTTCTGCCTCTGGGCAACGGCGAGCCAATTTGTCAATAATTGCATAGGCTTTGTATAAGCTGAAAACAATTTGATTTTTTAGTTCACTACAAATGCTAGAATTCGAGCTAGTGTAGAGCATTAGCGTGAGATTCATTAGTTTTTCTAAATGTATCTGTGGATCATCTATTAAACTCCAACAATCTGTCTGATTCCCCGAAAGTGGCACCGGAAGAGCTTTAATTTGTTCATTAGTATATAAAGCCACTTTGGCATTATTTAAGTCGGGTTGTTTCTCGAGTTGTTTCGCATCCTCTATTTTTGCTAATACTTCTCGGTAATACATATAATCAGGATTTTTTTTCCCAACATTAAGGACAATCGCGTACTTTTTTTCAAGAGCTTCTACATTTGGTAGCATTTCTTTGGCTATGGCAATGCTGTCGCTGATGAATGTAAGGCAATTTTCAGGGGTAATCACAGGATTTGCTTTTATACGCTGAAACGTTATGGCAATTAAGTCGTTATGAGATATAGCAGATTTGGGGACGATTTTTCTTAATGAGAACGTTTCTTGTGTCGGAGGAAAGACCTCTGGTAAATCAAAAGATAGCTTCCCATCATTATTTAAATAAGGTTGCCATTCCATAATCAGTTTAGAAAATATTTTTTTATTTTCTTCAGTGAGAATTAATCTCGCTGTGGCATAGGCAATTATCCGTATTCGCCATTCTTCTAGATAATTTTTCCATTTTTCGACTTGCCTTCTTAGCTGTCGTACTTGTTTAGGGAGATAGACCTCAGCAAGTTCTGTGAGGGCTAAACCGGCAACATATGTGATAGCCCAAGATAGCTTAAAAGCTAAGTTAACCTGAGAGAACAGAATGGAGTAGGCGATGCGTGAAACATTATAAGCAATTTTGACATAAGAAAAAAAAGTTGGCTTGGTCATGTCCTGGACGTTAAAACCAATTGTAATATCTAGAAAAATATTCGTAAATTTTCTTCCAACGCGTATCACACGTGAATAATTTGATTCTGTTGAGATAGGGGATGATTTAGGAATGGTGGGGATTTGATCTGTTGGCAATTGGGATGGGTGTAAGTCTTTTAAGATCGAATCTAAGGAGGGTTCGATTTGTTTACCCAAAATGTCAACGAGTAATTTTTTAATCAAAAATGAATCCGATGAATTACCTGATATTTTATTAAAAAGTGCTCGGAATTGTTGGACCATTTCCGGCGGAACAATGCTCGTTTTCGTGTGCTGTACTTTAGCTTTTGAGTTTTTATCCTTAAATGCTTCTAGAATTTCCCATGTGGTTGCATAAACACTTTTGAGTTCTTTTAAATCGATCGTTTCACCTTCAAAAAGTTTTAAGGCATCTTCCGAAAGGGTTTCAGCTGCCTTTTGGATAGAATCGCGATTGATGTGAAATGTTTTATCTGATTGATGTAGGATCCATAAGTCAAAAAGTACTTTCTTTTTCCAATTATAAAAGAAAAGATCTTGCTCTTTTTTAGAGGTAAATTGGTACTGCGTTGAAATTAATGCTTTAAAAAGTCCCCAGGCGCCTGGGGTGTTTTGAAGATCGTTGCTTAGACTAAGAAGAGGTTCTTTTGGAGCTAAGGGTTCAGATTTCAAGGAGCCGAGTAAGCCTTTATGAAGATCTGTAAGGTTAAATTGAACTTCTGAATTCCACTGTGGCCAGGCGCGGTATGAGAATAATCTCAAGAAAAAATCATCGTTAAGTTGGTCTAAGGTTAAATTCTCATATTTTAGGGGAACCACTCCTTGGAAAACACCATCATTTCCCGCTGCGTAAATAACCATAGAGAAATTCTTGTCATTTTGGCGTTCAAATTCTAGCCACAGAGGTGATTCAGGGTGTCCAAGATCACCGTGTCCTAGAGCACTTATAAGTTCTACGCAAATAGGGGGAAGGTTACCGGCTAGAGCAGAGAAATTGGAGAGTAAGGAATGTTTCAACTTGTTCAAATGGCTTTCAAAATGGAGCTGAAGCTTTTCTTTGATGCAATCCTTAAGGTTTGTATCTAAAGCGGTGTTAAGTAGGCCGAGGCAATAGTCTTTGCTGCCTATAGAAGAAAAGCTATCGGCAGTATCTTCTAGAATTTTTTTCTCAGCAAAAGAAAGTGCTTTCTCTGCTCCGGTGCGAAGAAGATCTGGAATAGTGAGGAGGGCTTTTTTAGCAAAACTTTGGTCTGGAGTAATAAGTGATTTTTTTATTTGGGGGAAAGCGAAAGAAATGAAACCTTCTTTTAAGAGCTGCTTAGCTTTTTTGACAAATTCTTCGGGCAATTGTGGATTGAACCCCGTTTGATCGATAGATAAGCAAATATCAGATAATAGTTTTTTTATTAAGGCTTGCCCTGATTCAGGATTTAAAAACTTATCAATTGCTGTGAGGATTTCATTGTCGCTTGAAGTTGGAATGCTTAGTTTTGGAAGGCCTGCAAGAATACCCCCAAAAACAAAACTTTTTTCACCGGGTCTTAATTGATTTAACTTATCTGAAGTTTCTTGGGATAAATTTCTTAATTGGGCCGTACCTTCCAAAAAACTGGAAGTATGACCTTGCTCAATGATTGCGTTAAGCTTTGCTTCTGTTAAATTAGCTTGTTTTATAAGAGATTTAATAGAATTAATTATTAGATTGTTTTTATCTTGGTTTTCAGGTTTATCTGTAAAGTTAATATTTCCGAGCATTTGAAAGATGTGCAAAGAAAATTTATTAAAAAAATCTGAATTATTGAAAATGTTTTGATTATTAAATCCAAATAAAGCGTCTAAAATTTGAGTGTCGATGGTGGAATTCTGAGTGATCGTCCAAGATCTCAAAAGTGAAAATTGTTTGAGTTGTTCGGGGTTTTTTGTCCAATGCACAGGAGAAGTTGATTCAAGGTGGAAATTTGTGGATGAAAATGACGACGTGGGGGATTGCGATGATGATTGGCACGACGATTGGGGCGGCGAATGGGGGGGTGATTTGTTTTTTTTGAAGTAGGTATATTTCAACGATAAGAGTTTGATTTGTTCTTTTGTTGAGAACTTGCTAATTTCTTCAGATTTAAGCTTAGAGAACACTTCGCGGAATATATGTTTCCAGCATTTTTTGCTATTGTCAAATGAAGGTGACCAGCGTATGAATTCGATGATACGGCCTTCGAAAGAAGAGCGCGGAACAAGTCTATCGCCCCATAGACTAGGCGTATAAGCTTGTCTAATCTCTTGATCTAACGAATCACCGTTAGATGATTTTAAGATAAAGTTAATTTTATTTGTGTTAATTAAATTATTCATGTGCTTCCTAAGTCTCGACTTTATGATTTTTTGGCTTTCCGATAAAAATAACATTTGATTTTTCGGTTAGCCGAGCGAAACTTTCGCATTAACTTAATTATACTACAAC
>JACDDG010000153.1:4963-6234 GCA_013817115.1 Parachlamydiaceae bacterium
GGCTCATAGATATGCTGGGATCAGCGACAGGATAACGAGAAATCATAAAGTCGAGTAAGTAAAAGGTAGATTTTAGCTTATTTATGGTTAAATATCAATAAGAATTAAAAGTTTTGAGCGTGGAATGATTTGATTAATGATAGATTAAGTTAAGAATCTAGAAGTTTTTAAACGTAGAGCAGAGAGGCAGAGGAGGGAAGGGGCTAGGGCATAGGCAGGATAAGATGTTGTAAATAATATATAAGGACCGTTTTATATTGAAAAATATTATGCTGGCATTAGTTTTTTCTGTACGACTCTGCAGCTGAGTTATACCGAAGAGTGTTGAATTTTTGGTTTTAGGCAAAAAAAAAGCTCCCGCGATTAAGCGATCAAAAAAGATTCCATATTATATTGGGTCATTTTTGCTCGCTTAATCGCGGGGGCTTTCTCAAAGCCAAAAATCCAAATTTGAACGCTCTTCGTTATAAAAGCCTAGGATTCTTGCTACATTTTATTGCATTTTCTGTCATGGAATTATTGTAAAATTTGCTCTCCATTGAAATTTATTGACAACAATATCTAGGAATAGTACTTTACCAGCATTGCTGAAAGTGCCTTAGCATTATTAAGAATAACAAAATCAAATGGAAACTATATGTCAGACCAGACTTTTCTTATTAAGCAACCTTTGGGCTATGGGGGATTGCTAGATCTCACCCTATCACTCTATAAACGCATCTTTCTTCAGGGGATAGGTTTTGGTTTGCTATGTATTGGATTGCCAAAAGTCTTAATTTATATGTTGGCAAATTTTAAAGATTACGAACCATTAAATCAGATTGGAATCGTTTTTGTAACGTTTATGATTTTTATGGGGAGTGTTTTTGCTTATATAGCTATGGCCAAAGCAGTGAAACAAATATGCATAGGGGATTCTTTAAATTGGAGAAGTGTTTTAACTTTTAGCAAGAAAAATTTTTGGAAAATATTTAGTGCCGGGATTGTCACAATGTTATGGTGTTTACTTTGTTTAATGTGCCTCGTTATCCCAGGAATTATTGCGTTGTTGAATGCTTTCTTGATTAATATTGTAATGGTGGTGGAAGAGACCTCTTTAAAGCCAAGTTGGAAACGCAGCAAGGAACTTACTCAAGGGAATAAGCTATGACCGCAAAATCCCGTTGGATACCCTCACAGACTAATTTAGGGCCTGTACTTACACCATCTAAGTAAGTAAATTCTTATATCCCCTCGTTTTTTCACCTTTAAAATCAGCGTAAATCTCAAAA
>JACDDG010000154.1 GCA_013817115.1 Parachlamydiaceae bacterium
ATCTAAAACGACCCCATATTATAATATTGGGTTGTTGTTGATCGCTTAATCCCGGGGCTTTCTCATAGCCAAAAATCCAAAATTTGAACGCACTTCGGTATAGTTGTAGCTTGTCATTTGCTTGAGGAGCTACAAACTATCACAACGGCAATAAAGCTTAGAGAACTAAAGACATTAAGGGCGCTCAGTCACAAAAAATGTGGGTTCAACTGCCGTGGATCAAAGATATCTTCTTCCCCTTTAAAATTAAATCAGAATCTTTTACAGATCCCCTTCTACTTGATCGACCAAATTCCACGATTAGTGAAAAGTGTCTCATCTATTATTAAAAGCTCCCTTGACAGGAAAATCTGATGATGCCAAGTTGAGGTTTACTCAGGAGGATAAAATGACTAATAAAAAAATACCGATCACTGTTGCCGAAGGAGATGGCATAGGACCGGAAATCATGGCCGCTACGCTGCATATACTCAAAGAATCTGGAGCTCAACTCGAAATCCTCCCGGTGGAAGTAGGTGAAAAACTCTATTTAAGTGGACAGACAACGGGCATAGCCCCAGAAGCGTGGGACATGATTCGACGCAGCAAGGGCTTTTTAAAAGGGCCCATTACTACGCCTCAAGGTGGAGGCTTTAAAAGTTTAAATGTCACCATTCGAACAACTCTTGGCCTTTATGCTAACGTCCGTCCATGTGTATCTTTCTACCCTTTCGTTGCTACTAAGCATCCTAAAATGGACGTGGTCATCATTCGCGAAAACGAAGAAGACTTGTATACAGGCATCGAATATCGTCAATCGAAAGACACTTATCATGCCCTTAAAATCATATCTAGACCTGGTTGTGAACGTATCGTTCGCTATGCCTTTGAGTACGCTGTTGCAAATCATCGCAAGAAAGTTACTTGTTTTACCAAAGACAACATCTTAAAAATGACAGACGGTCTATTTCATAAGGTCTTTGAAGAAATTTCTAAAGAATATCCTACAATAGAAAATGAACACTGGATCGTCGATATAGGAGCTGCAAAATTGGCGGATACTCCTGAAGTATTTGATGTAATCGTTATGCCGAATCTATACGGAGATATTTTATCTGACGTTGCAGCTCAAATTGCTGGTTCTGTTGGCCTTGCAGGCTCTGCAAATATTGGGGCCCACTGCGCGATGTTTGAGGCAATTCATGGCTCCGCTCCTCGAAGAGCTGGTCAAAATATGGCGAATCCTTCAGGACTTATACAGGCAGCGGTTTTAATGCTTGTACATATTGGCCTAAGCAAAGAAGCTAACATGATTCAAAATGCATGGCTTAAAACATTGGAAGATGGTATCCACACCTACGACATCTTTAAGCCTGAAATCAGTAAGCAACGCGTAGGAACCCGCGAATTCGGACAAGCGATTGTCGACCGCCTTGGTCAGAAACCAAGCCAATTTAAGCCTGCTACTTTTGATGCACCAAAGCATGTAGGACATGTACATGCTCATTCTACTCAAGCTAAAACTCATAAGGAAATCGTAGGAGTCGATATATTTATCGATTGGGAACAGAGTCTTGACGAACTTTATTCCAAGCTCAAGCCAATTATTAATGAAGACCATGAAACCCTCAAACTCTCTGCGATTTTCAATAGAGGTGTACAGGTTTGGCCAACGCAAGCACCTGAAACCCTCTGCATCGATAGCTGGCGTTGCCGTTACACGACAACCAAGGGTTCACATGCTGAAGTCATTACGCTGCTTGAAAGTATCTCTAATGCTTCGTTGGATTTCACGCATATTGAAATGCTTTATGACTTCAGTTAGGTTGGTTAGGTTGGAGAATTTACCAAAGTGTTGAAGTGAGCGGTTTACCACTACCATAAACACCGTAAAATCAATTCAACAATTTTTTTAGTCTAGCTCTCATTTCAGGAGAAATGATTTTCATAGCATTGGAACCGCGAGTAATTTGTGCGATGCTGACTTTGTGAGTTTCAGCAATTTCGCGTTGAGTAGAAGCTTCTGCGAGTATAGCTTTGATGATTTGAAAACGAGAAGCCAGAGTTTCCTTTTCCTCGATCGTGAAAAAAAGATCAAACAGTTGGCTGAATTCATCAGCAGATTTAATTTTTGTACATAACAGAATGAAATCCTGCCAGCCCTCTTTTGGGGTATTATAACTCATTTTTTTACCTATTGAAAATCCAAGAGTACCTCATTCCACATAGATATTCAATCTCCATTTCATTTTCCAACCCTGCAAATATAACCCTTGCTGCATCTCCTCACAGAGATCAAAGGGAGGAGGACGCTTATCCAAACGCAGCTTACAAGAAAGCGTGTCTCCTTGCCTTACCCGACCTTCCTTTACTTTCTGCGCTCTCTGAGTTCCTCCGCGCCACCGAATTAACAAATTACAAGATTGATAATGAATGACTTATAAACCTGAATTTGTTATTTCCCAATAGGGGCCGAAGGCTCTGTTTCACTTTGTCTTTAAGATTCGTTTGTCGTTAGCGCCCCTTCTTTTTAACCTGATGCGTATGCACCGAATTGCTAAGATATGTTTGCAGCACGCGCTTAATGGATTAGGAAATGATTCCGTTTAACTTCACTTCATCCGTAAGGGGTTGTGTTAGGCCGTTTATGTCCCCGCCTGTAATGCCCACCTCTTTTAACAATGCATCTAGAAGCGGTGCTTGTGCACGATATTTTAACGCTCCATTGACGACCTGGTCTGCTAGATTTCCAGAAGAGTTGCCGCTTCCGGTATGTGCTGCCGAGGCATCGCCGCTGCCATACATTCCACCCATTTGGATGATTTTTATGCCATCGATACGTTCCATAGGCTTCACGCTCTCGCGAATAATTGACTCAAGATTGCTAATTAAGTTCAGTTTTAGCTTCAAAGAAACTTGTTCGCTGGAAAGTAGGTTGGCCGCTTCATTAAGTGCACATTGTCCTGCGGCTTCTACGGTGTACCGGATCTGCGCGGCTGCAGCACGCGTTTTTTCTGAATCCGCTTCACCTTCTGCAATAATACGCAGGCGATCAGACTCTGCCTGTGCAAGCTCACGAATAGCTGAAGCTTTGTCTGCCGTTGCTGCCCGTTCCGTGGCTGCTGCAACCTTGATGCCGATAGCTTCGCGCTCTGCTTCTTGGCTGGCTAAGATTAACTCAATTTGCTTGCGTCGCTCCGCCACTTCTGTTTCACGCGACGTTACTACTTTTTCTTCTGCTTGCACGGCTAATGATCGAGCTTGGTCCGCTTCTGCTTGAGCTTCAGACTTTGCTTTAGATCTGACTGCAATGGCGATGGCTCGATCTTGCTCTGAAAGCTCAATGGATTTTAGTTTCTCAATTTCTCGGGTTTCAATCATGCGATTCTTTTCAATTTCCATTTCGCGTAACTTTTGCTCCATCTCAATGCGCTCTTCAGCAACACGTCTATCTGCAGCGATGTTCGCCTGCTGAATCTCTTGCTTAGCAGTAATTTCAGCTTGTTCGGCTGCCCGCTTTTTCTCTGCTTGCTCTTTTGCAATTTCACTCATTTGGCCTGCACGACGTATTTCTACTTCGCGCTGTTGCTCCATACGTGCATATTCTTCATCTCGAGCGATTTCAAGTCGTCTTTTTTCTGATTCCATGGCTTTAGCTGCAATCTGAACGTTGGTTTCTTGTTCAATGTCATTGCGGATTTTTCTGCGTTGTTCAATTTCTTGTGTAAGTCGCGTTAATCCTTCAGCATCAAAGGCATTATTCGGGTTCAAAAACGATTTATTTGTTTGGTCCAATCCTGTTAAGGATACTGCTTCCAGCTCTAATCCGTTTTTCAATAAATCTTCGGAAACAGCGCGTTGCACCTTTTGGACGAAATCTGTGCGCTTTTCATGCAGCTCTTCCATTGTCATTTCAGCAGCCACCGAACGCAAAGCATCGACAAATTTACCTTCGACAAGCTCTTTCAGAGTCTGTGGTTGCATTGTGCGCTCCCCAAGAGTCTGTGCGGCATTTGCAATCGATTCTTTTGTTGGCTGAGTGCGAACGTAGAATTCAGCAATCACGTCGACGCGCATGCGATCGCGTGTAATAAGAGCTTGATCATCTTTTCGGTTAACTGCCAAACGCAGGGTATTCATATTAACAGGGATGGTGTCATGCAATACAGGAAACACTAGTGCTCCGCCATTCATGATGACTTTCTCCCCACCGAAACCAGTTCTGACGTAGGAAATTTCTTTAGTTGCACGTACATAAAGTCGGGCGACAATTAAACCAACAGTGAAAAGCACTATGAGGAAAATTCCCGCGATGCTTACAATTAAAACCAAATTATCCATACTATTTCTCCTAGTTTTTCTAAATAAAATTACAGCTAAAATTATGCTCGAAGGGCATGAAAACGCCCATTTATGCATCTGATAAGTAGAACTTTTTCTCCATAATTGAACGTTTCTTGGGAATCCTCCGGCTCAACCAAAAAATGATGCATCTTGCCCATGGAA
This sequence comes from Parachlamydiaceae bacterium, assembly GCA_013817115.1. Classification (GTDB taxonomy): domain Bacteria; phylum Chlamydiota; class Chlamydiia; order Chlamydiales; family Parachlamydiaceae; genus JACCRY01. The sequence continues at coordinate 4,486 of JACDDG010000154.1, forward strand.
TCTCTGCATTTGGCGGTAGTAGGAAAACCTTTACTAGCTGTTCCTAAAGTTATTTCAGCTGTATTTCCTACTAATGAATTCAAGGATACAGCGCTACTGCTATCGTTTGGGAGGAAATACGCGATCACATGTGACAGTATAAGGCTAACCGGAAAAACGATCGCCAAAGTTAGCGGAATTGACCAGATGTAAGATAGTGTAGTGCCAAAGTAAGTAAGTGAAAAACTTTGTAATGTCAGTCCGACTGATCCGAATAAAAACAAAACAATCAATATAACGATCAAAAGGGGTATCTTTGGCACGCGCATCCACGCAAAAATATACTCGAAAATAGAGGGAACATGATGTGAGATTTCAAGAGGCGGAGATGTATCTATGGTGTAATCTACATCAAATTTGTCAAAAAGATGTGTTGAACTAATCCCAATCAAAGCGCCAATACATTCTAAAGCCGTAATTAGCATTACAATTAACAAGGAAGCCATAAATGGGACATTATAATCGGCTAAGATAAAATCCACAAAAAACCACACTTTTTACGATTATTAAGACAATCAATGTATAATATTTAGCAATAAATTACAATAAAAAATCTTCGTTTGTAAGCGCAAAATGAAAATGATCCTTTTGCCCAAAATAGAAATGATCCCTAATTTGACTTCGGTATAAATAGAGATGATTAGTCTCGGATTTAGTTAAAGGTAGCACCTTTAATTCTACACCCTATCCATCGGGTAAAGTGTAGAATTAAATCTCTAATTTCGTATTTTAAGAGTTTGCGTAGCATAGCCATGCTTTAACCAATCTTCAAGACCTTCGTGATATTCATGCACATTCGTATACCCCATCGAAATGAGTTTATCGAAAAGCCATCCACTCGCTGGGCACTTAAGTCCCCAACAATAAACGACAATAAGATCATTTTTTGAAGGCAATTTTGCAGAAATATCTTGTTCTGTTGATTCTGAAGGCAGCCAGATAGCGTTAGGCAAAACTGTACCGTTATAATACTTTACCGAACGAGCGTCTATAACAGTCATGACTTTATTTTGGTCGTACCATGATTTTAGCTCGGTAGCACTTACCTCAGCCTTTTTAACATGCTGATGATGTATTTCAGCTAATTCTACAGTTACTCCTAGCGGCGCCGTAAGTAAGAATGATGAAAAAAGATAAAACATAAGGTTTCCCTGTTAAGTTAAATTTGAGATTTATCCCATATGGGATTCGTATATACGTTCCAGTATAGAACGACACCTAAAAAAACACACGTTATAATGTTAATTCATACTGACTATGAAAGCGACTATAAGGGTGCGTATACTTATTTTATTGGAGAAGAGGTCACATCTTTTGATGAAAGCGACTCATCTGGAGAATTCCAAAAAATGGTCATCCCTAAACAAGAATATGCGAAGTTTACAAACGGCCCTGCACCTATGCCTGACGTCATTGTAAACGTTTGGAACACAATTTGGGAAATGTCTCCTGAGGAATTGGGTGGAAAACGTGCATATTTGACCGATTTTGAAATTTATGATAGCCGGGCTTCTGATCACCAAAATATTGTTTTGGATGTGTTTGTGCGTATAAATACGATTTAATAATTCCATTTGATTTAATTTTGATTTGATCTCATTTTTTTGATTTTTAAGAAGGTTAATGCACCCCCGGGTTCCGCTATCGCTGCACCCGGGGCTATTAACAGTTCCCCCTACCGGGGGATAGGAG
>JACDDG010000155.1:0-5625 GCA_013817115.1 Parachlamydiaceae bacterium
GACTGCGTGCTATTTGACGAATTTTTCATCAACAGTAAACTCTCCATAATCCTTGCCTTCATGGTTCTTAATATACTCTCGAATCATATCATCGGTAATATCGCCAGCACTGAAAGCCGCATAACCGATCGCCCAGAAATGCTGCCCCCAATACTTTTTCCCCAACTGCGGAAATTCCTCTTGTATGCGCCTTGATGACCGGCCTTTTATGGACTTCATAATATTTGACACCGACAAACTTGGAGGATACGAAATATACAAGTGAACATGATCAGCACCTATACTAAAAGTAGGCTTATTCCCCAAAGCATGGACGAATAGCCGTGAAAATCCTTCTAACGTGAGGAAGGTTGCGATAACAAATAAGATTACTTGAATTCTAAGAAGAGCATATTGGCTTTCATTATCAAAAGCATTTCAAAAACTAAAATTGTACCATCTTATTAAAAAGAATATTAGCTGGCATGTAATCAAACTTTGGTGCAGGAGAGTTACGATGAAAGATATCCCCCAATTCTTTTTCATGACCTTAAAGATTGAATCTCAAATGGATACTTGCGAACAAATATTTTGAAAGTATTTTTCTGCAAATCAAGCAATTATTTAGCTTGCATATAATTTCTTTATGATTCATATTCACCTTACCCAACAAAAAGGAATGCCGAATAAACTCCAACAGGAATTTTGCGGTCAGACCTCTTAACGAACTTTTAAAAAAGGATTCAGATGAATGTCAATAACCATGGGTCTCAACAGCAAAACAACCAATCTTACAACAATCTTTTGCAACGACAGGCAGAAGAAATTGCTATGAAAACTGCCAAGTTAGAAAAGAAACATGAATTAGAAAGAAAAGTGGCTTCAACGTTCTATGAAAAAGAGAATAATCCGGATTTAGGAATTTACATGCCCTTTAATGTATATGAGCAAAAAGTATCTGCATTAGGGGTCACAAAATACCTTTTCGAACGCGGTATTTGCAAATATGCCAAGGACTTCGGCATCCCATTAGCCTGCTCCGCCGTTACATTTGTGGCCCTTCCTATAATTTCAGGTGCAACAGCTGCTGCTAAAGGGATTTGCGGCGTATTGAACGGAATTTGGAATTTTTACAAAAAAATTGTCGAATGGGCCTGGGATCCGACAGTGCATAAACGTGGCCAATGTGTTGATGATGACGGCGTGAAAATGTTTGATTTGGAAGGAAACCCAATCATGTCATCGACCTGTAATAGGGAAACGACCACAATTTTTATGATTTTCGGAGGGGCCATTTTAGTCAAGAATATTGGTCAAGCTGTAGTAGACATTTTTCATAAATACCAGAACACTCAATCCCTTACAAAAATCGTATTCGAAGATTTTTACGATTGGCAACATACAAAGATTAATGAAATACGGATTACATTTTCAATCCCTGTTCAAATGAAAGGAGATCAAGTGATTTCTAGATATAAATGTGCGATTTCGAAGCAACCCACAGCTTTTCCTTATAGAGATGCACAAGGCCATTTATTTGAACACGCTCAAATCGTTAATCATCTTGTTCACTTCTCTACCTGCCCTGTTAACGGACATCCTTTAGAAACTAAGACTTTGTTTTTTGATTGTCTTACCTATGAAATCATAAGGGGGAGAATCGATGAATTATCTTCAAAATGAACATATTGTGCCGCAACTTTTAAATTTTGCTTATAAAAATTCAATTGCCAAAGTTTTTATAGCAATAAGTGCCGTTTGGCTCGGCAGAAAGGTCGCAAAAGGAATTCAAAATATTAATCCCCTTCAGACAATTCAAAATTGGCAGCCAGTACTGCCCCAATCAATTCTTGAAATCTTTAGAAAGATGTACGCTTTATATTCCTATATATGCCCGGAAGGAAGCACGAGGAGACGTTTGGTGTCTGTCATTATGATTGAAAACGGCCCGCTCGCATTTCAAATTAGTATAGGACACCTTTTTTATACCACAGCTGCTCCACCATGGATTTCATTTTCAAGAAAAGTTTTTGCTGCTGGAATAGAGTCTATTTTGATTAGTGTGATAATTGATACCATCAAGAAAATCACCTCGAAATTTTTTATTTCGCCTGTCAGGGAATTTATTCAACCCGTGGCTTAAGGCAAAAATTGATTTGTTACTTGGTTTGCACAAATACGTATGTTGGGAGCTTCTTCTGTTAAAGCTTCGCATGCCATAAGGGGCCCCTTTGGGGTCATTTTGTGCAAACCTAATTTTTTTAGCTAGTACATAAAAGAAGGAAAATTATGTCTATAGAAATTAGTTATATGAGAAATGCTATTAACGATTTAATCGTGAATCCACTAGAAGATTATGATGCTCTTCGCTCAAAATATGCCTGGCGTGCCAGCTACTGGAAGCAAATTCCCATTTTTGGCCAAATCCTGAATGGTTTTTTTGATTGTAATTCTACGAAAGCTCCAATTTGCGAGCCCCTCGCTAACGAAGCTAATCCAAAATTAGATGCTACTATTTGGAAACTCAAGCAAGCTATTGATGCGAATAAAAAGGCCATCTTCTCTGATTGCCAAATAGTTCGCTCTTTGATCCAATTGTCTGTCGTTTTTAAAAAATCTATTGTTCGTTTTCGACAGGATCCTACGGACCCATACTTTAATGAACCTTCAACTAGCGATGATAGTCGTTTTAGAAATATAGAAGAAAAGATTCAAAGCACCTCTGTAAAGACACAGCGTCTATATAGAAAAATTCTCTTGTTTGAGACCTATGTCTATGAAAACAGCTCTGTTTGCTTGTTGCCAAATGGGCAAACGTTACCCCATATTTTTAAGAATGAATTTGAATGGAAATACTATATTAAAAAGGCTGTGCGTAACAAAAATGTGCATTTATGTAAATCCTGTTGGGCTCAAAGAGATAAGCTAAAAATAGAGCTCTCGACTTTTGAGCCAATTGATCTTTTTAAAATTAGTTGCCTATTAGATGACCCGAAAATTTTTGCTTATAGCTTTAGCCTACTAAAACTAGATGACTTAAAGAGAATTCTCCAGCAAGAACATTTCTCCTTAGAGAGTTATTTTGATCAACCTACTGCCGATGGATTTATTGTTAAATTTGAAGATGGTTTATCCACTAAACAATATTCTTTGAGCCTCAAAGTTTTAGCTGCACGCTCTGACTATTTTTTGCCGTATTTTTACAAACGTTTCAGTGATAATTCTTCCATTATTCAAGTAGAAGATTGTTCAAGTGTCGAGCAGGTTTTGCGTTTTATCTATTCCGGGAAAATCATGATCAATCTAGAAAACTGGAAGTCAATATACTCGTTAAGTCAATATCTTTGCATTTCTGAGCTGACCAATCAGTGTACTCAATGGGCCCAAAATAATCAAATTGATCCTTCTACAAACGAAGGTTTCTCTCTCTGGCGTGAAGATCTTCTGCCCTATCTCCCAGAATGGGTCTATGGATCAGCAGATATAATTAAGACTCCCCACAATTTTCTATTTTTAAGTGAAGTTCTACAGAAGCTTGGACCAGTAATCATTGAAAAGTGTGCTGAAAAAGAAAAAAAACAATTTTTACAAATCTTGAGTCGCCAGTTTAAGGGGATTATCAATGGGAATTGCCCTACTGTCCAAATCTTAAAACAAGGAATTTCACATCCTATCATGGGCAAAGCTGTCGAATTTCCGACTCACATCAAATTAATTTTTGTATTTTTTGAGGAACGGATAGATCAATTTAATTGCTTCTTAGAAAATGAGAGTAAAATTAGCAAGGAAGAGTTTTTCCTCCAATTTAACCCATTAAAAAAAGTGGCTGAAAACTGGCAAATTCTTTTGGATATTTCTCATAAACCTATTTTAGACTATGATGATTCCTTGGCACTTTGTACTTGTAGTATCAATCTGCCACAATTCAATGATGGCATTTATACTCAATATCCTTCAATAACAAGAAGTCTACAATTAATTGTTCGGAACATTGCAAAGAATGTTATAGAAAAGCAGTATGATTCGACCTCTGAAGCATATCGGAATTTCTGCAATAAACTCAAAATTGAAATATTGCCCCCGCAAACAGTCCAAATATGCATAGAACAGCACGTCTTGGAGGTTGTGGAATCATTTAAGAAAGAAATCTCTGACCTATTCCAAATAATACAGGGGGGACTAAGTCCTGTCTTAAACAAAAGTATTTTAGACAAATTTTTCAGCCATTTGGAAAAAGAAATAGCTGTCTTTAACACTGCTATGGAATTGGCACATCAAGATTTTGGGCTGCAATTTCAAAAGATTACATTACAGAATTTAATGGTTCAATTTTCTGATTTGCAAGAGATGATACAAATAATGGGTAAAATTGAAGAAATGATATTAATTGATGAGATTGATTTGAAAATCAGTCTTTTAAATGACATAGCAAAACAACTTCTTCCATTTGAGGAAACTCGTATCATTTGGGAAAAATATCCTCGCCTTGAGGTTGCTATCGAGCGTATTATAGGGACCCTTACCCAAGCAGCTTTTTCCAATTATCGTTTTGAAATGGTTAGAACTACTCAAAACGAAAGTAAGTTTGCATCTGACCAGCAAAGACAAGCAGCAATTACTAATGCCGCTCAACTGCTCTCTCTTAAATTAGGGCACAAGAATTTCGACGTGGTGATTGAACCAGATGTTAGCAATGATCGTTTATTTGCAGAATCCCTAGCACGTCGCATCAGGGACGAAGACTAATTCGTATTATGCTTTAAAACAATGAATGTTGTAGCCTCCATGCGTAAGAAGCGCTACAACATTCATTACATTTTTGGTAAGTCTTTAGTAGCACTTTAGAAAAATTCTATAATACTAAAAAAATTCTAAATTAGTCCCGTATTAAGTATTAAAAAAGAAACTGTTTTTTTTAAATTACTGATATTAGTGAACTCTAGTCATTTCATGGAAATTTTTGGAGAGTAGATGCTATTATTTCTGTGAAGGATTCCCATGGAATCAGGTTTTACAGCTGAGGAATATTTTTTGTTCGAACATGCTTGTAATCTAGAAGGCCAAAAGGTGATCCTAAACGATCCTAAAAACAAAAAGCGAACTAATTGCTGAAATTATCAATGAAATAATAGAGACGAGATTTCTCAAGACTGAAGCTTATAAGGAGGAGATGAAACTCGGGACGCAAGGTCCCCACAACGGCTAAAAAACATTGCGTTTTTTAAATGTATGATAACAAAACAAGTTTAAGAACAGCTTAAAGATGTTCCAAAGCAGTCCATTTTTTGGTAAATGAAGACAATCATCTCCCACTTATCAATTGCTTACTGTGATAGATTAGAATGATACATGATTGAAGTCATTTACACAAACTGTAGACTCCCACATGGAAAGTGGTTTTAATTTTTTTGTCTAGCTTTCTCCTGTGCAATTCTTGCCACAAAATCTATTGATTGATTATTCTACTTTCATTTGTTCTATACTGTTCGCTTGTGCATTTTTAAATTCTAGCATTTTTTCCAATATTTCCTCCTTTGATTTGCAGATGTTAATTCTAACTCAATTAAATTTCCAAGAATTTCATTCCGCAAAACAAGTTTGCCGACGTTGGAATGTTATTTTAGGAAATCCTGTTCTATATTGCAA
>JACDDG010000155.1:5635-6210 GCA_013817115.1 Parachlamydiaceae bacterium
AACTTTTGCAAAATCGTTAATCCATTGTTGTATAACGAATGTAGCAAAATCCCAGATGAACTTTCAAAAAATGAGCTAAAAACAAATGTTATTATAGTTGGAAAGCTTAAATATACACTGGAAAATAACCGAAAAAAAAGAGTTCTTAACAGAGCAGAAATTGCAAATTTAAAAATTTTTCAAAAGCAACAATCTCATAATTATTGGTTCATAGCTACAGTGGCAATAAATGTCTTTCTTTAGAGCTTTTTAAAACTCTTAAACTGCCTCACATGATTGGCGTACTTCTTTTACATTACTATCTTCATCAAATGCTCGCCGTTCTTTTTTTTTGCTCGGACAGATTTTTTTTACTGAATTCATGGACATGTTTAAGTTGGTCGGCAATAACTATTCTATCTTAGAAGTGAAAAATATTTTTCTAAGTCATTACCTACATAACTTATCAATGCTATACAAGCGATTTTATTCAACCACTATGGACTGAAGTCCATAGATTGCATTTCGACTAAAAGTCGCTATCGATTAAAATCGACTAAAGGAGCTGACCAAATGTCAGCTTTGAACGATCTTCA
>JACDDG010000156.1 GCA_013817115.1 Parachlamydiaceae bacterium
TTGTTCGATGCGCTTTTTAGCTCTGGAAACTACCTTTTTTCTCAATGGTGAATTAGGAGCAAAAACTCCGTGATAATGGCGTCGATGGCGATGAGGCATCGGAATAAAAGCTGCGATTTTTTCGATATGCGATTGATTGAGATGCGATTGAGAAGGTCGTAATTGATCCGCAATGTCCCTTGTAAGTTTACACATTCGGCATAAACTTCAGTTCTTGCTATTTGTCAGCGCGATATCTTAATTCTATTAAACTACCTTACCCTAGAACTCTACAGGAGACTCGTTAACCTGGATACTCCAACTTTTCTAAGGTGTCTGTTTTTATGCTTTCTATCTTGTACTCTGTTGATGTTATAACATCTACAATTTCTTGATATGGAGTGTAAATATAAACATATTGATCATCGATTGCTCTTACTGTGGTATCTGTTTGTGCGATAGCATGTGGGTATGACGTTCCATTGGACCATTTTTTAGGATATTCCTTAAATAGAAAAAAATCACCAAAATCAAACTGTTGAACTTCGCGGACTATACTCATAAACTCATCTAATTCGAGAACGGAATTTTCCATTCCTCGTAATATAGGTATCAATCCTTTTTGGGCAGCCCCTTCAATATCATCAAGAACTACATATTTAAATTCTATTTTGCATAAAAGAACTTGGATAACATCATAAATAATTTTACCCGGCAAACATGCTGGATCGTCAATAATAATTTGATGCCAATAAAAATCATGACTCATTTTAAATTCCTTTAATGGTTATTACGTATGGGCTCTGCAGGGCTACTTGCACTATTGGGGCCTGTTGCTGGATGATAATGAGGGTTTGGGTGATCACCTCGTCCGTGATTCGTTACATCTGTTCGCCCTTTAAAATCTCCATTCGCATCAAAAGTTGCGCCCTGCCTATAAGGTCCCGTATTAGTACTTTGTCTCGTTCCAAATGTTGTATGAGGATTACCCGCTGCGGCAGAGTTCGGCAAATAATCTGATGTAAGAGGATCTCTGGGAGGGCCTCCTTTAACATTATTTGCCTTTTTTTTCTTTTTTCTTTCCACAGCAATATTTTCAACAGTATTTTCACTTACTGCATTAGTTATTTCTTGAACTGCAACCGCGGTGCCAACGCTCAAGCTGACAACCAATATGGTTTCTGTAGTTGTTGCTGCTGCAGCGAATCCGAATGCATATGTAAAGAATTGAATCACAATCGCCCAACACCCATCAGGATCAGTATAATATAAAGGATTGTTTCGCACATAGGCATAATGATTAGGTCCATCAATATCTCCTAAAGGATCAGGATTCAACCAACAAAATGTTTTGGTGTCATAGTAACGCTCTCCAAAATAGACAAGCCCTGTTTCAACGTCGATACGTTTGCCTGAGTAACGCCAAGGAGATAAAATCTCTCCTTGAATTTGCTCTTCACCAAACGCACTGTAACGATAAGTCGCTACACATTTCCCGGATTCATCTAAAAGTGCTCTTACATGACCCATAACTTGAACAGGAACGTAAAGAGTATCTTGTAATTCAATGGCTACAGCATGATCTAAAGGATCTAAGATTTTTAGCTCTTGGATAACACCCTCTTTAGATATTGTTCCAATTTCTTGCTGCTTTTGCCACAGAAAATAATCCGCTTGGCTGTCATTGAACCGTGCAATGCGTCTATTTAGTGCGTCATATACATAGCGATATGTTTCTGAAGAAGTTGTGACCTCGACGAGTCGGTCTAAGGCGTCGTACTTGTAGGTATTTATGCCATCTGAAGTTCGATTGCCATTTAAATCGTAACTATAACGATGCTTTCCATGCTTAAGTAAGGCATTGCATGAATTAAACTTACGCGAATGTCCATCGTACCTTGTAGGATTCCTTCGCATGTCGTACTCAAAATCATGTTTTGCTGTGCCATTTTCTGACAACAATTGATCTAAGGCATCGTAGGCATAAGTAGAAATATTTTCTCCAAACCCATCTCGCAATTTGCGCTGCTGCAGCAAATGATTATCATACTTTAAGCTTTCTTCCCACTCGGGTGAGCTCTTATTAACAAGGCGATTGAGAAGATCGTAATTGATCCGCAATGTCCCAACGCCCTTGGGTAGCTGTATGCTCGTAGGATTAGATGATTCATCATACGCTGTATATACCTGTTGATAAGAGAGGGAACCTTTCCCTTTTCTTGAAATAGATTGTAATCGATCACCTAGACGGGTATAGGAAATAGTCGTTTCATCAGGAAGCGAAATGCTGCTTACATTATCAAGCAAATCATATTTATAGGCCAATACTTGCCCATAAGGTAGCTTTTCACTCGTGAGTTGATCATATGAGTCGTAAGTACGATTGATAGCGGTATGATTGATATTGTCTTTTGCCACAAGAAGATTATCATTTAAATCATAGCTGTAAGAATAAGATAAAGTCCCATCAGAAGACTTTTCCGTTTTCTTACGACCTAAAGCATCATATGACCATGAAAGTCTATTGCCATCATTTTTAGTTAATCTCTTTAGACGTCCCATACGGTCATAATTATTTTGGACACTTTTCTGGTCCGGAGTTCCCACAGCTTCAATAGTTGCTGTCAGCTGATTTAAGGAGTTATATTGCCACTGAGTCTCAACAGGATGTTTGTCAGTTGTCACAAATCTAGAAATTTTATTGCCATTCTGGTCATAATCATATTCTGTTTGTTCAACCAAATGGCCCATTGGGTCAAAGCATTGTTCGCAGCTAATCAATCCGAATGGATTATATGTCGTAACAGTTTTAACTCCACGAGGATCTGTTACTTCTTGACGCAAGGCTTCTCCATCCCGAAGGTATGCAGTATATGTTATTTCCTGAAGAGGATTTGTTTCTGAAATTTTACGACCAAACAGATCATAGCGCTTCGTTTTAATGGCTTTTCCGGCTTGATTCCACGCCTTCAGTTCGATTTCATTTCCTTGTGCATCATAACGCCTTAAGACTCGATCGATTTCTTTCCCATCGGGACTGCGAGTGAAGCTCTCAATGACACGATTTAACGCATCGAAAACTTCAACATATGAAATGGACTCGTCATTATTAAGGGATTTTGTGGTTGTTGTCTTGCGTCCTAAGGTGTCGTAGCCATACTGGGTCAGCTTTTCTTTCATTTTTTTAGAGACTAATTTCCCGGCAGAATCATAAGTGTAATACGTCGTAGTTCCATTTCCATCTTTTTCAGAGGTAAGATGGAAGGCGTTAAATGTTTTTTCAGTTGTTTTTATTAGAACATTTTTGCGATCAAACCATTCTTTCTTAACTTCTCTTCCCTGAGGATCATAGCTATAACGAATTCGTGTGCCGTCTTGAGCGACACTTTCCGCAAGATCTCCCCAAATAGTATAGATGTACCTTTTTGATGTGCCATCAGAATAGGTTTTTGAAGTAGGTTTCCCCCTAATGTTATATTCCAATAAAGTAGTATTACCATTTGCATCCGTTAAAGAAGTTGCAAAGCCTTGGGCGTTTCGAACAAACTCTTGAGTAGGTCTTTTTCCAGAATTAGAATTTTCAGGATAGATCGTTTTGATCAGGCGCCCATGTGAGTCGTATTCTTGACGTGTTTTATTTCCGTAAACATCAGTACTCCAAACACAATTCCCAAGCGCATCGTAACTATAGCGCTTGGATAAACTTTCTTTTTCACCCTCAAATTTTTCGCAAATTAGACGATTCATGTGGTCATATGTAAGATGTCGCGGTGCGCTGTCAGGCTTATGTTCGAAAATGAGATTGTCATTGTCATCATAAAGTGATGTCGTCACATTGCCTAGCGCGTCCTTTTCATAAATGACATTCCCATGAGAGTCATGATTCCATTCAAGCCTATAAGCTAATTTTTTTTCCGAATCATAGATGGACTGAGCTATCATCCAGCCATGCTTATCGTAGTGATTGACTGTTTTACGAATTAGTGTAGTTTGACCTGAGGAAGAGTCCAAAGAGTATTCTCTTGTGACTTTGGGAAAACCGGTACGAGTGTTTATTATTTCTTTGATCAATCTTTCTGAAACATTCGTCAAATCTTCCGAAGTAGTACCTGAGCCATTATCTTTGATTTCGTTACAAACAGCTCCGCTCGCATCGTATTGGTAGAAACGTCTATTTTGAATGCGTACATCATACAAGATAAAATGTGATGACAAAAGCTCTGTACGGTCGAAATATGAAAACAGCTCTTTAAGGCTTCCATCATCTTTTGCAATTCGTCTTTTTTCTGCATCATATTCGTACTGAATTTTGTAGATGTCAGACTTTCCATTTGAAGGAGATTTTAAGTCATAACCTATATATTCAGGTTGATTGTGTTCTCCGGTAAGATTTCCATATAAAGAAAAACTTGTGACATTGCCATCGGAATTGTAGCTATATTTTTGATAGGCGATAAGCTGCCTATTCCCATCTTCTAAAATGCGAGCTGTCAGATGACTTTTATCATTCTCCTCATCACCCCATCTGAAACGTTCTTTACATACCAGATTTGATTTTTCATCACAACAATCAATCGTCTCAAGTCGTTTTTCTTTTTTGTCTCAATGATATGTTTTAATTTCACCAAGGGCATTTTTAACTTTACAAGAACGGTCATACCCATTTTTGAAGCGATCAAAAGTATGAGTTGTTACCATTCGATTATTTTTGCCAGAGGGAGAAATAAGTTCTTGAACTTTACTAGTAAATTCATCAACATATCGTAATTTCAGCACACGTTGATCTGGAAGCTCACGTTTGCAAATTCTTTGCCTTTTAGTTTTGTAATTAAACGTTTCATAGGAATATTTTATGTGTGGGGCATGTGGAGACACAACTTCTGAAAGAATTGCCCTCTTAGTCTTTTTATCCCCATAAAGTGTAAAATGATAGGAGAGCTCTTCGCCTGTCGTTGTGAGATATGTTAAAGAAGGATTGTGCTGAAACTGATACTGATTAGGATTATTTTTTAAATGTAGACCTGCAATTTCTACCCCTTCGCGATTTGAGTAGGAAATTGAAATCGGCATTCCAAAGGAGTGTGAATACTCGTACTTATAAGAAGTACCGTCTGACAATTTACGATTTCTAATTTGTAACCCACCAACTTAGCGCCTGATATTCTTTCTGGATCATGAGAGGATTTAACAAACTTAAAAAAAGCTTGATCAGCTGTTTGGAGTTCAAAACTATCTTCAGCTAAATTGCGCAATTCATCATTTTTGAAATTTGACTTTGCACTCAAATCGCCAAAAGCACAATTAGTCACTCCTTTTTTAAAAAAAGCAGGTGGACAAACGAAGCGACCCGTCGCCTCAGCCACTTCTTTATAAAAAACTCCATGCCGTTCACTCCCTTTGATGAATGCGTAGAAGTGATTATGCTTCGACCAATAAGAAAAAAGTTTAGCCCCATGGCTTAATTGCCAACCATAAAGAAATGATTTCTTCTTGCATTTACCCCCAAAATAATTTCGTTGAATATTTAGTGGTTTAACGCCTGGAAGGGAGAAGTCGATTGCGGCCTCTTGATATTCTCCACTAATGACATTTATGCAACCATTAACCAGAGCACTCGGGTGACCATGGATATCTATTCCTAATTCGCTCTGTAAGCTTATGATTTCATCAGCATCAGGAAGAGATGTGAAATCGTGAGTTTTTTTTTCAAAAATCGCTTTTGATTCTTCTTCAAATAGTGGTTCTGTATAGACAAGTTCAGGAAGTCTGTTATCAGGGAAATCGTCGAATTCGATTAAATCATCGGTAGTAGTTGAAACGTGTGGGGAATTGGAGGAAGAAGTGTGAGAATTGTTATTATGATAATTCTTGGAAGATTTTGCGGTTTGCCCCAAATCGTCAGCTTTACACATCGTAAAACTGCTGGATAAGCTAAACATTATAAATAAATACTTTAACATTGAATGCCTTTCTTAAGTTTAAAAAAGGTTACCATAGCGTTATGCGGTAGAAATTGTCAACAGTTAATGTGAGATATTATGAAATTTATTATGTTACTTTTAATTAAAAAATAAATTACATATTAGGTGTGCTTACCTTAATAATTTATTTGCTGTGTTAAAATTAAGGAAATTTTAAATTCATCGGCTTACCCTTCAGGGTATATTCGAACACTGGTTTTGCAAGTTTTTCATTTCCTTTACACGAGATTAGTCATTCTTGCTG
>JACDDG010000157.1 GCA_013817115.1 Parachlamydiaceae bacterium
ATGTTTTAAGTGCATAACTTTTCAAAAAAAAGATTGAGTTAAAAGCATGATTCTAATGCCGTGCATCGTACCCTCCAATTAGTTCAAGCAAAGATAAGATGTTATCAACCTCTGAACGCAGCAAAAATCTAAACCGTGGCTTAGTTTTATATGGAGGCTACGATGCACGGCATTGGAATGACGTGCTACAATTGCTGCTTCGCAGCTTGTAATCATAACATTTTTGTCAAAAAACTTATGCTTAAAACCATGCCTAAAAAATTGCTTGAATAGATTCTTACCTCTAACTTTGTTTGGCTAGCGCAGTTCCTGAGCAAGCTCAGAAAAGAGAGACTTTGAAAGAGGTTGCCAATGGTGATATAGTTCTTCCGCTGTTGGTAAACGTTGCTTATCTCGGAAAAGCCAGAGAGCATATTCATTATAAAGTGATGAAAAAGACCCTTCCAAGCTTGTCTGCATGCTTTTAACAAAATGGTCAGCATCTCCTTTTAACAGATCCGGAATCCATTCCGGAATCATAGGAGAGGGTGTTTGCATGCCTAAGAAGTAGTAATCTAAAAACGTGTTAAACTGAGAAGTAATTTTTTCTTGAAGAAATGAGAAAGGCTTTGCATCCCTCGAAGAAATTAATTGAGGCTTGATCGGTAAATTATATTTTATGATCGCTAGGCATAAAATTAAGTATTGAGGCCAGACTTTAAGAACGCTAACAAGGTCTCTTTTTTGATGAAAAATGAGACCTTCTGATGAAACCTCTTTAAAAGTACCAACAATTTTGAGATGAGCATAGGGGCCCTCTGGATCTAACAACAACGGGGGCAAAGTCCATCCTTCATCATCATCGAACGTTGGAGTTTCACAGTGTTCAGAAAAAATGAGCGGTCTAATTCTTAAAGGATCGACATTATTTTGAGAAAAATTAAGATGCATTTTATCAATTTCTTCGATCACACCCTCAGAGGAAAATTGCTTAAAAAGACCTCGTGGAAGCTTTCCTTTCTTTGAAGCCTTATCCAAAAGGTTCAAAACAGGCATTTTAATCCCATCTATCTTCAATTGATATTTTTCCAAACCTGTAAGAGAAAAAGATTCTTCATTTTGAATTTGGTTGTTGCCACTCACATCAAGATAGATATTTAAAGACTTATTAAAATACGCTTTTAATGGATTCGAAGCGAAAGCTGCTAGCTCTTTTACAGTCACTATTTCCGTTTGGGTTATTGGGGTCTTGCAAGCAATTGATCTGTCATATTTATGTTCAGCCAGGTCAGTCACCTCAGATACCACAGAGCTAAAAAAATCGACTATAAAACGATGCGCTTCGCTTTTATTTTTTTGGTAGTGGGCTTGCGCTAATAAATAATGCTCCTGAATATAAGAGGGAAATAGAGAATTTTCGGCAAAATAGGTTTTATCGAAAGAATTAAATGGATGTCTATGCACACAATGCTCAGAGGGTTTTTGGTTTCCAAGTCGATAACCAGAATCCAGATAGCTTAGCAGTTCCTGTACTAGTAGAGATGGCGCTGTCTCTCGAGGCCCTTCAAAGCAATAACCTACATAAGAAAGTATAAAATATCGACGAGAAGACAAGAGGGCTTCCAAAAAGAGATAGCGATCAAAATCAGTTTGGGTCGGCGAGTAGTCCGCATCGCGATGTGAAATTAATTCATTGAGAGAAAAAGAAATTTCTTTTCTAGGAAATGCTCCTTCTTCCATTCCTAAAAGGACTACCACTTTTGCTGGAACAGCTCGCATAGGAAGCAGGGAACAAAATTTAATCCCTTGAAGGTGTGTTTCTCGATAAGGAGAAGCTTCATTCATCAATGCTTTTTCAAGTTGGAAATAAACCGATTCAAAAGAGTAGTATTCGTTTTTAACAAAATGAGCTGCTGAAGCTAATGCTTTTAGATGACTTGTAAGCATAGAGCTATATCTAGAGTCTTCTTTATTTGAAGAATCCGTCCGGAAATATTTTTCTTTTAGAATTTCTAAATAAGTGGCCCATTGAACCAGTTCCATTTGAGAACCATCAGAAAGTAACTTTATGTCTTTCTGAAGAGAATTTAAAAGCGAAAGCCATTTTGATAGCAACTCAATTTGCGATGTTTCCATCTCATCAACAGGGGGAATAAAATCGTGAACGTCGTCATTAAGCCCAGTAGGTTCGACTGCTAATGCCATCAGTAAGCGACTAATGCTGTGCTCCCAAGTGCCTGCGGGGCTGGTATCGATAAGATCGCAGTTTCCATGGTCATTTTTTAAAACAGTGTTGCGGTGGTGGATGCTTTGACCCCAGTGAGCTCCTGATTGTTGAATCCAAGTCCGAATTTGTTGGATGTCACTAAGAGAAAAACCCTGCTTAGATTGAAATTCAGGGTATTCCAGAAGTTGTAATAAACTTTCAGCTTCCCAACGGCAGGAGGTAAGCGATAATAAATGCAAAAAACCTTGAAGCAATGAGCTCTTTGCTAGTTGTTGCATCTCCATAATTTGAAAGTCTAATTGACTTGATTTTGCTCCGAAGATGCTGCAAATCACCGACTCATAACCCATTAGATCCGGAACCATCACGATGATGTCTGAAGGTGTAATCGGCTTTTTATCGTTTGAGTGTTTGGTCAGTAAGTGGAGAAGGGTATTGTAAAGGATTTCAACTTCACGATATTTTGTATAAGCGACATGAAGTTGTATTGAGTGGTCATCAGCTGAAAGTTCCAGTTTTTCAGATTGACTCGCATTACGTAGAAGGGTCATGTCACTTTGAATAGCTTGTAGGAGCGAAAAAAAGCCTTCTTCATCGTCTAAAATCACATCAGGAGGGAGGTCTTCAGCATAGCATGAATTATTTGTAATGGCGCCGGGCAGTTGATAGTACTCGACAATTTGATGAGTACTTGTTTCTATTTGAATAGCCATCTCGCGACCCATTCGACCAAAGTTAGCAAGCAAGCCATTTCGTTCTCGCAAAAATAGCTCTAGAGCTTGCTGTTGAGGTTTAGAGATCCCTTTTTGCTCCCAATAGCGTTGCAGTTTCACTTTCTCTTTATCGGAACAAATGTCGCTCCAGAAAGCTTGGCAAGGTGAAAGCATATAATAATTTAATGGAAAAGTACGGGCGGCTTCCGTAAAAAATTGGTGCACTTGGCCGGGAATAAAGCTAAGGCCGAAAACGTGCAGCTGCATATTATTAGAAGCCTTTGTGTTTGCTTTAATATCTTTAAGCATTTGCGGAAGTCGTTGATAAGAAAAACAAAGTTGAGGATGTAGTTTTTTAATATCTTTCCAAAGTTGTTCTTGCCAATTACCTGTAAAAGCTGAGTTTTCCCAAGAATATAGCATCCTGCAACCATGCTGACCATATCTTAAGAATAAACGCGAAAGTCTGCTGCAAAGGGCAATCAACCGTATCTGAACTTTAGTGCAGCTATTGTTTTTCTCAGTTGTTTTTAGATATTGCAGCAGTGGACCCCAGATCTCGCGCTCATCCCAGGTAAGCCTTGAAAAGCCATCGATGATTTTTTTGCCAATATAGGCTTCAAAGATAAACGATAATTCCATTTCGTTTGGCATAAATTCATCATGGCTTTGTAGACCCTGGGCAAGCCCGTTTGAAATGCTTCTACGAATGCATTCAAGAGCTCGATCAATAAAACAGATTTCAAGACCAGCAGCGACATTGCATTCGGGATCATTTGCCAGTCTTAATAACAACCAGGTTTTCATTGCGGGACTTGGTACAACGACGAGGCGCCGTGGGAAAGGAGACGAGGTTTTTTGAAAAAGCTCTAATTTTAATGCTTCATAGAGAATTTCTACGCGATTGCTGGTAAGGACGTTCAGTTGTGACATATTTGGTATTAGTTTTTATGTTCTGTGCTGCTACTTCTGGATGATTTGCAAGTCCCCATTTCCTTTTCAAGGAAGGAAATCAATTGAGAATAGGTTGGCAAATACGACACAAACTGGTAGGTCCCTAGATCATGGTCAAACCATCCAGTGCGGATTTCTTCCTGATTCACCAATGCTATAAAATGTGCTTGAAGGTAGTGATTATAGCCGACAACTTGGTTTACCATCCTGCTCGTTAGTTTTACAGATTTGCATTCGATTAACAATAAAGGGTAAAGATCTTCAGTAGGATGTATTCCTTTAGCAAAGCAAAGGACATCAGCACGTCGCTGGGGAAGCTTACCTGCAAAAGAGCGAAGATGTGGAACTTGCTTAAGTTCTTTTTCAACAGCGATGGTTCCAACAGGGTATTCTAATTTATTAATGAGATCGCAAAGCAGCTGTACACGAATGCGCTCCTCAGGGAGCGCATTCACAGCGACTTTACGTATAGGGCAAATCAGAGTTGAATTCATTTATTATTCAGGTTCAATGATGCCAAAATTGCGATCTTTGCGACGGTAAATCACCTTAAGTTTTTGATCTTCTTCAGAGCGAAATACTAGGAACGGATCGCCAGAAAGTTCAATTTTCATAAGAGCTTCTTTGCGATTAAGCGTCTTTAAAGGGCGAGATTCTTCACTAACAATTTCATGTGGAGCATATTTTTCAATCAATTGGGACGCATTTTCTGATAAGATTTCATCGTTTACAATATCGAGCTCAATTTCTGGGGCTACAACTTGAACTTTGATATCTACGGAGTTATTTCCTTTAACTTGGTGATCTTGAATTCGCTGTTTATAACGTCTTAATTGGGCTTTCAACTTATCGACAGCCCTGTCGATAGAAGCATACATGTTGTCGGTTGTTGCAGAGCTTCTGATGACAATTGAATCGACTTTCATTGAAATGTCCACACGGTGCAGAAGCTTTTGTATATCCATTTCAACAACTACATCGATGACGCGAGTGAAATGTTTTTCAATTTTAGAAATTTTATCAATTGCATATTTTTCCATGCCTTCAGTGACCTGAACATGGCGTCCACATACGGTGATGTCATAAACTTCATCTAAAAATTTTTCGGCAACGGCTTTGCGGCTCATATGTACCTCTAGTTGCAAGTTGAAAAAGGAGTCTTCGGGCATCAATCTGCCCAATGACTATAGGATAAATCATAGATATACTCCTTTCTTAAATATAGCACTACTGCGAAGGTTTTGCCAGGATTATGATTTTTTATCTTGTGGGGGTTGGGGTTTTTTGGGTACCCACGGGGAATCTTCTTTTTTCATATCTTTTTTGGTTTTTTTTGCTGGAGAAATGGAGAATTGCCTAGGAACTCCGACAGGGGGCATAACCATAGGGCTGAGGTTTTGTAGCACAAACTTTGCAAAATCATGAGAAAAAATGGGGTTAACCATACGATTACCTCCTAGTTATCACCTAATTTCATTATAACATATTAGTGTATTTTTGTGAATGAGACTATAAAGGTTTGCTTTCTCGCAATCTGCAGAATGAAAATCTGGAGTAACCTTTCTAAAGAATTTTTTAATTTTATGTTCAAAGGGTTCAATTAAAAGAAGTAAAAGAATGAAGGATTATACCGAAGAGCGTTCAAATATTGGTTTATGGCAAAGATAAAGCCCCAGCGATTAAGCGATCAGAAACGACCCCATATTATAGATATTGGGTCATTTTTGATCGCTTAATTATGGGGCTTTCTCAAAGCTAAAAATCCAAAACTTGAACTCTCTTCTGTATAAACTGTATTTATCATTCCTAAACATAAAGGCGCAAAGACCTTTTCAATTTTACAGGTTAAATTTTGTCTTCAAAGCTTTTTAGCAACATGATTAAGAGCAGTCTGGATCCTTTTCTGAGAAATTGTACTTACCCCAGCCTCCTGCGCAAATAGGTTCCATTTTGAAACAGCTAAGATTACTCCATTTATAATTTTTGTAGCTTTATCATTTCTAATGTCACTTATTTCTGCAAGTTTAAGCAAATTCAAAATTGAGGAATTTTTTCCTTCACCCATAATCGTAGTAAAATGCTCCCCACTTGGCCTGACGAGAAAATTAAATCTTATGCCGGAGAAATTTTCCAATGACCTCGTTCATCCCTTAAAAATGAGAAATTTTTTGCATGATCATCGCGGTTGTGACTATACTGCGCGCGGGCACAAATTGAGGTTTTTTGCTGCGCGAAAGCTCCCGCGGTTGAACGATCGGAAGTGACCCAATATTTGAAATATGGGGTCACTTCCGATC
>JACDDG010000158.1 GCA_013817115.1 Parachlamydiaceae bacterium
GTTGATGAATGGCTTGCAGAGGCGTTTAGATAATGTATAACCTTAATAAGGAAACTGCTATGGAAGAGAAACAGAATCACTTACAGAGGGGAAATTCGAAGAATTTCTGACACGCCACGTAGATTAAGGCTACAGCAAGACTTATTTTGCGCTACGTTTATTCTCAACATTAGAATGTTGAGCTACATTTTTGCCACCATTTTAATAAAAAACCCTGTACTTCTTAGGCGTCACTGTCCCCGATTATATTGCAAAAACCTCGTTGATAGACGGGCCCTTCTTTACCAATAGGCAAAGTCCCTTTAAAGAAATTGCGGTATACTATCAGAGCTTGCTCTGCAGTTTGAACACAATAAAAGCAATTGCTAATCCATTCAGAACCTTTGATGGTGCCGCTTTTCAAATTACATTGAAAACGAGGTGTAATTTTTTGAGTCCAGTAATCAATATCTCCAAAGAGTAACATTGGATTCGAAGGCACTGATCCGACTTTACGTCGCACCTCTTCCAAACAAAATTCAAAGTCAGTTCCAATTCCGCCCATTAAAAAGATAGGGAAATCTAGATGAAATTCCGCCTGCCTTTCGACAAGCTTATCAAGACGATAAGTCATTTTAGCGTCTATGAAAGGATTTTGCTTCTGTTCGTTGACAACAGAATTATCCTTAGGACGGAAATCTACGATATTAGCACATGACAAAATCCCAAGCTCCTTAGCAACACGATTCCCCACTTCCATGGCTCCGGGGCCTCCTCCGGTAACCAGAGCAAGCGGAGTATCTTTATTAAGCAATGGATGTGACATTTCTTTACGCATCTCAATTATGCCACTTAAAAGGACATGAAGTTCTTTCTCAAAATTTCCTTCCAACAAATTTGAACCATAGATTCCGAACAATGTAGAGCGCAAAAACTTTTCAATCTGATTTAATGGCACAAATAAACCAGAATCTCGATCGGGTTTTTGCATATACTGTAGTACTTTCCCGGTCCCTTCATCAATCCAGTAAACGGAAATCGCAAATTTTTCAAGGTCATGTAATAGGGCACGGTCTTCAGAAGAGAAATATTGTCCATAAGCTTGTGAGGGATATTGAAAATATATGCCTTTAAGCATGCGTTTTACATGGTCGCTCAAAAGCATTCGTTTCATCAAAGGAGATGGGAAATAGCGAGTCAATAAAACACCTTGGCTTGTGATTTGCCCATCGTCGATTGCCTTTAAAAAAGGATAAGAGGGCTGTTGCTCGATGTATCTTTCAACCATTAACCCTTGACGATCGCTGTGTGCGTACCCGGGGAATTCATGAACTCTTGTTTCGCGAGAGATCCAATCCTCAGGCTTCAAATTAAGTAACTGTTCCCCTTTAACTACGAAGACCGCAGCTCTTTGATCTAACGGTAAAGGGGCAGTTTTAATTGCTTTAAACAAGCTGTCTGGGTTTTCCAGTGAGGATTTCAACTGGTCACGATCAGAAAAGAAAACATGTTCTCGATAGGGTTCTAAAGTATAAAATTCAAGCGGGATATCGGTAAGCTCGCGCTTGCTTTTGCCAAAAAGTTCATAGATATCCCCTGAAGCTGATGTATCAGGCTGCAAAATTGACGCAGTTGTATGATGATAACCCTGAGCTAACAACTCATCAACAACACGCCCAAAAACAGTTCTGATATGCAAAGGAAGCGTTCTCACAAGTAAAATATCATCAGTATCAATGTTTCGAGGTAAATGCGAATCCCACCTTTGGTGCAAACGCAGAAAATCTCTCGTGCGCAATTTTGCCATCAAGGACTTAGCTAATGTTGGTATAAAACCATGAATTGATGGCTCATAAGTGAATCGACCGTTCTGCAACGTCAGAAAAGCAATTGTACGCCCATCTATAACATCTAAAATTAAGTCATTACTACCATGAAGCCCTCCTAAAGAAAGCAAAGGTCGCCCCCACTGGTCTGAGCGGCCGAACATGCGCGAAAGGTAATCCGGATTTCGCACCCGGCGCCTTTCATCAGCAGCAAAAAGACGACCAATCATTGCGCCGACTTGAATGCAATCTAGCAATTCCACCGCTAATGACCCCAAGCATCTCAGCTGAATTTTAACTTGGGCACAATGTCTTTTCTGATCAATTTCATACTCTATTCCAACCCCATCAAGACCAATTTGAGCCACTGTGCTTTTAACGTTAAAAAAAACTCGCTCTAAGGGTATTTCAAATCCAACGAACATCGGAGAGATGTTTTCAATAATTACAATGGCTTCAGCAGTCTTTTCATCAATACGGGTCATCTTTGTTATAATTCCGTCTGGAGAAACTAAATCAAAATTTTTAACGTCCAAGTAACTTTCCATAAACCGTCCAAATAGGATTGACTTTTTATTGACCTTCGCTCTAAATGTAATTTGCGCTGATAGGGGAATAAATGGAAGCCCATTTTTATGCTTATTTGCTCATTTGAAATCTGAGAAAATTTTAGGCACAATATCATTTGTTGGGTAAAATGTACACATGAATAAATTGTGGGATTTCTGTAGACAACTTGTGCATAATTTTTAAACCATCTCTTTTTAGCACTGTAAATATTAAAATTTAAGCATGCAATCAAAGTTAAACAACTTATGTAAACACCTGAAAACGATTGACTTATAAATCCCCCCCGAGGAAGCGCAATATTACGAGATCAAAAAAATGTTTCTTAACAAAGCGAGAAAGACTTGTTCATAACTTTATAATCCGGCCACAAAAAAAAATAGAAAATTCCTTGGGTTAAACCTAAGCTTATGAGATAATAACGTTTCATGCTTCTCCATTTAGGATATTATATGTTATTAATTCACCGCAGTGTTGGAATCCACGATGGCACTTTTCATGCCGATGAAGTTACCGCATGCGCGCTTCTACATCTTTTTGATCTTATTGACTCAGATAAAATTAGACGTACTCGCGATTCTGATACTTTAAGTCAATGCGAATACGTTTGCGATGTTGGCGGCATTTATGATCCAGATAAAAAATTGTTTGATCATCATCAGGCGGAGTATAAAGGAAAATTAAGTAGTGCAGGCATGATTCTACTTTACTTGAAAGATACAGGTCTTCTTTCTCTCCAAGACTATAACTTTTTTAATAACTCCTTAATTTTGGGAGTTGACGCTCATGATAATGGTGTTGGCCCGCTACTTCCCGGTGTTTGCACATACTCGCAGTTGATTTCAAATTTCACATCCATTAAGTACGATTCTCTTCCAGAGACACAATATCAGGCTTTTATGGAGGCTTTCCATTTTGCCTACAGTCATCTATATCGTCTCTGGCAACGACATAAATATGTACAATCTTGCAAGGAAACTGTGCGCGAAGTGATGCAACAAATGCAAGAGTGCCTTGTTTTCGAACATTCAATTCCCTGGATGGAAAGTTTCTTTGAGCTAGATGGAGCCAATCACCCTGCAAAATTTCTCATTATGCCCTCAGGAGATCATTGGAAATTGCGAGGAATACCTCCTACTTTGCGTCAAAGTATGCAAGTTCGCATTCCCTTACCTGAAGAGTGGGCTGGTCATTTAAATACTGAACTAAAAGAAATTACTAAAATTTCCGGAGCAATTTTCTGTCACAAAGAGCGCTTTATTTCTGTCTGGAAAACTAAAGAAGATGCGTTAGAAGCGCTAAAAATCGTTTTAAAAATTCAGGAGTCCACTTCATGACAATTTTTGGAAAAATCATTGCTAAAGAGATTCCTGCAGATATCGTTTTTGAAAATGAAAGAATTATTGCTTTTAAAGATATCCACCCGGCAGCGCCCGTACATCTGTTAATTATGCCCAAAAAAGAAATCATAGACATGCAGTCATTGCAACCTGAAGATTATCCTGTAATAGCAGAAATTGTAGAGGTGGCTCAACAACTTGCGGTAGAATTTAATATTGCTAATGGCTACAGGTTTTTGACTAATAATGGCCCTCTCGGTGGACAAGTCATCTTCCACTTGCACTTTCATTTAATGGGTGGAGGCCAGCTGGGACCGATTAATGCATAAAGAGTTAAAATTGTAATTCAACTAAGAAAATTTAATAAAATAGTTATTATACAGTATTAAATTTTAAAAACTTTACTCTTTAAAACTTATCACCTCGCAAATCTCTCTTCATTTTTTCACTTAATTTAATTACTTCATAATATTTTTTTTAACCAGACATGCATTAACTCCTATTCTCTATTCAAAAAACTTATTAAGTATTTTCTGCTTTCTTTATAAATAAATACAGTGTAACAAAAGAATTATACACTTGGAGGTGAAAAATGCCTTTATTTTTAGATAATTTAGACAGTAATTTTTCAGATTTATTATGTAAATATACCTGTTGGATTTTTAGTTATAATCAGGCAAGCCGCCTACTATGGCTATCAATATTATGGTTCGTTTTGGAATTTGTTACGCGAATAATCGCACGCTATAATGGAGCTCCCACTTCCAGTGCTAAGACAAAAGATCGTGGCTCTTGGTTATTGGTTGCTCTTTCCAGTATTGTGCTTTTTGGGGTGATTTCTTTTTACCTCGGTGTCGCTCGTGACCTTCCGGATTATTTATTTCCTGTGGGAATAGTCCTAATGTTGCTTGGGTATGCCTTAAGAATATGGGCAGTTATCACACTTGGAAAATTCTTTACAATGAAAGTGATGATATTTTTAAATCATCGACTCATCGATACAGGCCCTTATCGATGGCTTCGGCACCCCTCCTATTCCGGTGTCTTTTTAACGGCAATTGGATTCGGGTTAGCTTCGGGTTATTTACTTATCTTAATAACTTTTTTAATTATATTGTCAATTGTACTTGGATATCGCATTTTCGTTGAAGAAAAAGCTCTGAGAGAACAATTCGGCAAGGATTGGGCTGAATATTCAGCCAAAAGATGGAGAATATTGCCATGGGTTATATAATTTGATTTAAAAGATGTATTTGCTAGTGCCTGTTTCCTTTGCGTTTCTTTAGATAGAATTTTTGGGGGCTTTTTTTAACGCGGAGACGCGGAGACGCAGAGACGCAGAGGAAGGCAAGGGGAAGGCAAAATAGTAGGGAGTTGTAAAATTTTTATTAAACACAAAGACACAAACAATTTTAAGATTAAATCTTTATAAAGATTCTTTTAATTACAGCTCTTAGTTTATTTACGCTTTTGTATTGAATAAAAATTTTTACAGCCCCTACTATTTTGCCTTCTCCTACCTTCCCTTGCCTTCCTCTGCGTCTCTGCGCCTCCGCGTCTCTGCGTTAAAAAAAGCCTCCGAAATCTAACTCTTAAAAGTTTAATGATAAAGACATTGTAGCAACGACGAAGCTGCTAATAGACGAAGTATTTGCTGTGGCTCCTGCAACCTTTCTAATAAAAATGGAATAGAAGCACGGGAGCCTATCTTGCCCAGACCTTCCAGAATTTTTTCTTTTGTTTCTCTATTCGCAGCTTCATAACCCCTTTCCAATGTGGCGATAGCTTCCTCCTTGCCCCCCCATAACGCTAACGTTAAAGCTGCTTGCATTTGAATACGGGCATCTCCATCATGTAACAAGCCTTGAACTAACTCCATAGAAGACTCATCCCCCTCCATCAATAACAAGGCGGTCGCTAACCCTGAAAGCCCCCATTTACGTTGCTGCAAATAAGTACGAATGGAATTTTCGGCTTCAGGACATTTTGCTATAGCAAGCATATTCAGTATTTCTAGACGTGTTAACTGATTGATTGCTTCCGGAGCATTCGGTATCTCATCATCTTGTTTCACATTACTTGGAGCCAGCACCCTGAATGCTCCGACCTCACGCCACATCCAACGCCCTGCCTCTGTCATCATTCCTTGCTGAAGGGCCTGACAAGCTTCAAATACTTTGGTTTGTTGGCAGATCATCCCAATAGATAGGTTCATTTTAAAAAATGGATCTTGACTTTTAGCAAATAGCTCTAAAACTAACATCGACCCATATTTTCCTGTTGAAGCTATTGCTGATGCGGCAAAAAGACGGACTTCGCGATTTGAATGGGTCACAATGGGCATAAATGCCTCTTTGCAGCTATATGGCTGAAGAATTGTCAAAAGCCAAGC
>JACDDG010000159.1 GCA_013817115.1 Parachlamydiaceae bacterium
GAGCAAGATATCTCTCCATTTGCATAGTAAAATCTTCTCATTATACCATGCGGAAAATTGAAGTCAATCACTTCATTTGCAAACCTCTATAATCGCTTTGTCTATTAATAAAAATATAGATTTTGATGTTCCAAATGAGCTTGCTCCTAATACGTCCACTTTTTCAGCGCAACCTTCCGGTTTGAAAGCAATCTACCTCATTGGAAAGCAATTAAAGATTGATGTTAAACGTTGGGTTCTCCCCTTCCAGCTTCTGCCGATTGACTCTCCAGGGACTATGATAGCTTATCTTCCTCCTGAAAAATATAGCGATACTGAAAAGGATATTATCGCAGAATGGCTAGGCAATGGTGGTAGATTTATTGTTATAGGAAATGAAACCTGGTTTGAGGCATATTCTGACCAAAGTTTTCTGGAAATGAATGAAGACATCGAATTGTATAACGTGTCAGATGTCATCAATAATAATGGCCTGAAGAAAAAAGAGGAAAAGACTCTTTCTCTTCTGGCTGACCTTTTCTATGGGCATGATTCCATTTATTTTGATGATTACCATAACGGAATAAAAGATAAGCGTTCTTTTTCAGTGTTATTTCTAAGCTTTATTCGCTATCCATGGGGTCAATTTTGCTTGAGTGGTCTTGTCGCCCTTATGGTAGGGCTTTTTGGTTACCGTTTGCGCATGGATCGCTATCGGTACAATCAAAATGAGTCTTTAACAACTCATCAACAACACTATCCTTCGCGCATTGATTCACTTACTTCACTTTTTCGCTATATTGACTCCTATGAATTGTCGAGCGACATTGCGCGCAATTATCATAAATTTAAAGGAAACTAAATGGAGAATTTAAACCGAATTAGAGAACATCTTCGTGGATGTCTAATTGGACAGGAAAAAGTTATTGATCAGCTCCTTGTAGGACTTCTTGCCGGCGGCCATATCTTGTTGGAAGGTCCTCCTGGTGTAGGTAAAACCTTTTTGGCGAAAACTATTTCGTCGCTATTAAATTGCTCATATCAACGTTTACAGTTTACTGCAGACCTCATGCCTAGCGATCTTACCGGAGTCAATATCTGGAATCCATTAAAAGGGGAGTTCTTCTTTCGGCAAGGTGTATTGTTCACAGAACTTTTACTTGGGGATGAGCTCAATAGAGCTCCGCCACGAACCCAATCAGCCTTGCTAGAAGCCATGGAAGAAAGAAAAGTTTCTGTGGATGGGGTCACCATGGAACTCTCGCCACAATTTACGGTGATAGCTACTCAGAATCCCTACGATTTCGAAGGCACTTACACACTGCCAGAAGCTCAGTGTGACCGATTTCTACTCTGTGTTCCAGTGCATTATCCCTCAAAAGAAGATTCACGAAAATTACTCATGGGATGTTCTCGTCAATCACCATTTTCTCCTCCCTGTGACCCCAATTATCTTCTTTCGCTAAGGCAAAAAGTAAAAAACGTACATGTTGAACACGTAGTTATCGACTACATTAATGACATGATCCATACCTCTCGAGAATTGCCTGAAATTGCATTAGGAGCTAGTCCAAGAGCTGCATTGATGTTGCTTCGAGGATCTCAAGCCCATGCATTTCTTCAAGCCAGAGAATATGTAACACCTGAAGATGTTCAATCGGTCGCTTCAATTATTTTAGCCCATCGGTTGAAGTTAACTCCCGAGGCCCAAGTTGAAGGCTTGACAGCATCTAGATGTGTCGACAAGTTGTTAGAAACTGCAGCTATACCTAGGTAAATGATGTTTATACCCACAAAGCGCTGTGTAGGGTGCATTATTTTAATCATGCCGATATGGCTTTTGCCAAATGGTCTTTTGTTGGGCATTTGGATGGTTCTTCTCTTTTTTTTGGCCTCTATTGTAGATATAGCCTCACTACCATTGCGCCAGCATCTAGAGCTAAAGCGAATCCTTCCTTCTTCTTTTTACTTGGGTGAAAAAATTATTATTGCGATTGAAATCTTTAACGCAAGCCGTTACATGCAGCATGGATTATTATGTGATGACATACCTGAAGCCTTAGGTGGAGAGACAAAAATGCTCACTTGGAGCATCCTCGCAAAACACTCTTGCCGTCTAGAATGGGCTGCGTGTCCTCAGAAACGAGGGCAAGCTTCTTTTGGTTTGACCTTATGGCGTGCCAATGGGCTATTAGGGCTGTGGCATAAGGATGTCGTTGTGGATCTTACACAAGAGGTGGCATTATTTCCGGCCAAACTTTTGCCTTTGCAAAAGCAATTTCAAGGTTTAGGAAGAAATGTAAACAACGGAAGAATAATAAATTCCGGTCAAAGAGCGGAAATAGATTTTTTGCGTCCGATGTACGAAGGTGAAGAGTGGCGCAGCGTCGACTGGAAGCAATCTGCTAATAAAAACCGTTGGATTGTACGCGAGTACAAAGAAGGTATCAGTTGTCAAATAAGTTTATTTATTGATTGTGGACGAGCAATGGGAGAAATAATAGGAGCTAAGAGTCGACTTGATCACTCGATCAATGCCTCCTTGCAAATATGTCGTGCAGCTGAAAAAAATGGTGATGAGATAGCTCTTACTGCTTTTTCAAACCATATTCATATGAATTTGCCTTTGGTCAATCGTGGGCAATTTTGTAAAGCTTTAAAATCTCTATATGGCATTGGTGCAAGCGAAGGAGAATCTGATTATTGGAAAGTCTTTGGTCAAGCGCTACATCAACTTAAAAAGCGGTCACTTATTATCCTTTTTAGCGATATTTTGGACTCTTGTGCCAGTAATGGCATTTCTTATCAATTATGTTTGGCTGCGCAGCGTCACAAGGTCATATGTTGCATGCTTAAAGATCCTGCATTAAATCTTGAAGCCATAAATGATGATTTACATCGTTCTACCGCAGCAAAATTTATGAGTATAGAACGCGCTGTGGCAATTGCCAAAATGCGCCAAGGGGGCGTGTCGGTCATTGAAATTGAAGAAAGCCATTTTCATACGAGTATCCTACAACACTACATAGAAACTCGAGGAAAAGTCTGATGGATAAAATAACGATTAAAAGTTACGAGCAGGTTGATCTGGAGTTTACTTTGGCTGGAATAGGACGCCGAGGCTTAGCAGGTTTGATTGACTCAGTTATTCAATCTATATTTATTTTTATTTTGGCTGTATTAGTTATACTATATTGTCCTGTCTCTACAAACCTTCTTAAAATCGTTGCAGTTTTTATATGTATGTTTGGTTATCGTTTTCCATTCGAGCATTTTTGTCGTGGACAAACTCCTGGAAAAATGATCATTGGGATCAGAGTTATTGGGGCAGATGGGCGTCGGCCAAATTGGCGACAAACATTATTGCGAACTCTTATTGGGGGTGTAGACTCTTTGGGTTTGTACGCTCTTGCAGGCATTGTCATATTTTGCACACCGAAAAGCCAGCGTTTCGGAGATCTTGCTGCAGGAACTTATGTAATAGTTTGTAATTCGTGTACGTTGCCCACTACAGGTATGTTGTGGCTTAGCAATCTTGAAACTAAGGGGCGTGGACAAGATTTACGGCTTCAAAAAGGTCCTATAACTCCTGAGACCCTACTGTTAATTGAAAAGTTTTTGCAGAGAAGAACGGGTCTATCTGAAGACCGGAGAAAGTATATTTCATATTCTCTTTCAAGGCGTGTTGCCGGGGCTGCAGGGTGGGACCTCGAAGCAATTACGCCAGAATCTTCAGAGGGATTGCTGGTAGGGGTTTTTACTCAATTGACCGGAGCTGACAGCTTTCTCGAAGCTAAAAAATCGTCTTGGAAAGAAATCGAGAATCGATTTAAATCTGCTAGAAAATCCCTTAAAAAGCTTTCTTCAGCCGTCATTCAAGACCTCATACGCGACTATCGTTATATTTTAACAACTGTGGGCCAGGCGCGCATATTAGGAGGTGACTCACAAACGTGTAGTTATCTAAATCATCTTGTCATTTTAGGGCATCAAGCTTTCTATCCTTCTGAAAAAAACCAAGGAAAATCTAATGGAGATCTTTTTTGGGGATTTTCACGTGTTGTCGGTCGCCATAGGGGCGCTGTAGCTTTATCTGCAATGTTCTTTTTTTCATCTTCTCTAATTGCCTATTTCGCAGTGCAAAATTCACCTCAAGTTGGATTCGACTTGGTTGCTGATCTTTTTTACGACTTTAAGCCTGAGAGTGATTTGCACTTACATGAGATATCTTCTCTAACCAGGCCGATGGCAGCCGGTACGATCATTGCTAATAACATTCAAGTTTCAATTTCGGGGTTTGCGTTGGGAATTACAGGAGGTATAGGAACCTTGTGTGTGATTATATATAACGGTCTACATATTGGAGCTGTGATTGGATGGATGAACCTTCAAGGGGACGGATACGCGTTATGGGGCTGGATCATGCCCCATGGTGTGACAGAAATATTGGCAATTATTTTAGCTTGTGGAGGAGGTTTTGTTATAGCAGATGCTCTTTGGATGCCTAAATATAATTCACGACTTGAGTCTCTTAAGGTTGCAGCGATAGATGCGCTTATGATCGAAGTGGGAGTTATGGGGATGTTGGGGATTGCTGGGCTTATTGAGGGTTTTGTGTCGCCATCTTCGTTAGAATATCCGGGGCGTATAGCTATTGTTGTGGCTTCAACTTTAATTTGGTTTTTATATTTTGTGGGCGGTTTTTGGCGAGAAATAAAAGTTGTGGATATCGGTAGGCAAGAATTTCTTTCTGCAATTTAGAAATGATCCCTACTATGGCTTTCTAAGAAGATGTCGCGCATGATTAGTCCCGGAGGGTAGGGTGTAGAATTAAGGTGACTTTCCCCGGGTGCAGCCCAATGTCATTAAGTTTAGAAAATAGACATGTTTAAGGGTGCTCTACTCTGTGTTCTCTGTGGTTGTAAAATAAACAACATTGCGTCAGATACTTTAAGCAAAATAAAACTACGCAAGCAAATACGATTCTGTTCTTGTCAACTTAAACTTTAAATTGAACCGACGCTCTTATTCATTAAAGCCTTCCAAGAGCATCCTTAAACAGGTCCATTTTCTTAACTTAATGACATTGGGGTGCAGCCCCAACGGGGAAAACCCGGGGTTAGAACATTACCACCAAAATTTTTGGAATGAATTCGCATGACTCATCATCATATGATCCAACCCCGGGTGTGCCCCTTAAGGGCTGCACCAGGGGAGAGACCTCTACCGCTCCTCCAGAGCTCCGCGGCAGTTTTAATCGATCCATAGTTTGGTCCCCTTAGGGCCTACACTATGGGCTAGACATATACCGCTCCCTTTGGAGCTCCGGGCACATTGCTGACTGTACGGTCGCCTAGATTTTTTTGACGCATAAAATATGGGGAAAAATTTGCCATCAAATCCATAGCAAATTTTGTCTTATGCAAGCCTTTTTGCAAACGAGGATCTAGCAACAATTGTGTTACCTATCTTCATAATCGGACAACTCGACACCATGCCCTTACTTGACAATTACCCACTCTTGAGGAATTAGATCTTGAGAATTATGGTTATATTTAGGGGCAAACCACTCAGAAGGTACTGTGATAACTTTATTTGGATTTCTATTGAGGTAAGCAGCCCACCAAGAAAAAGTAGAATTACAAATAATGTTGTGCTTACACATGCTCATCAAATAAAAATCGTGAAAATACTTTTCTCCTTCAATAAAACGCATGTTATTAGCAAGACCTGACAATTCTTCCTTAGCCCATTCAATTTGGTCGGAAAAAACAATAAATTGTGCATCAGCATCAAAAAGTTGAATGGCCTTTTCTACGTATTCTCTTCCGTAAGTAGGATAAACTTCTACATAGATGGGATTCTCTTTGATATAGGAACGTAAATGAATGGAAACTGTATTGGGGTGAGCGATAATATCGCTGTATTTCTCGTTTAAGTAGTCTAGAATTTCCGTTTTTGGGGCAAACAAGTCCATGATTGCCTGTTTGTTGTTTAAAAAGTATTTTTCAGACTGAAACCATCCCTCAAGTAGCATGTTGGGGTGGTAAGGAATGGGCGTATAGGAAAACGAAGGCTCTCGATAAACGAATTCGATATTTTCAGTGGATGATGAAACAT
>JACDDG010000160.1 GCA_013817115.1 Parachlamydiaceae bacterium
ATGAATTTGATCAAACTGGCTAGAATTTTTGCCATCTTGGGGCTCACAAAGGCAATGGTACCACTTCCGCGAGGAATTTCCAGCGATCAAGTGCATTCCTTTCTACAGGCAGCAGCGCCGGAAGTATTTGTGCTATGGAAACAGTTAGGGAATCTTTACTCTACCTACGTCGAAGGGTACTCCCCATTTTTGGAACGGCCAGAACCAGCTAAGATTCTCCTCGCCATTGAAAATACAATAAAATCTGCCTTTGAAAAAGCTGGAAAAGAGGATCCGATTTTTGAAAAGCTAGGTTTATCAAACGATTTGCTCGAGTGGATTCAAGAGCGCAAAGATGCTGGCCATTATTTGATGGTTCGCAGCACTGGGGCTGAGGACTCACTTCAAACGGCTAATGCCGGGGGAAATGTCAGCAAGTCCTACGTAATACCTGAACGAGAGCAATTCTGTAATGCATTGGGAGAGGTTGCAGCATCCTATTTTGGATACGCTTCCCTTCAGAATCGCCTCAATGCGCAAGAGAATCCATTTAAATCCGACTTGAAGCTGGCCGTGACAGCCCAAGAGTTGATCGGTGAGACTATCGGTGGATCGAGCGATGAGAAGGATATTCCTGTCTCCCTGGTTCTTTTCACTAATGAACCTTTTTATACAGGCAATGAGTCATTCCGAGTCATGCGCCTCAGCGCCACATTAGGTCATGGAGAAGGGATCGTAGGCAATCAAGGCATCGCTTGCGATACAGCCTTGATTCTGATTTCTCAAGTCGACCCGTCAAAACTATACATTGTCTACGACAACAAAGCCAAGCCTGAAAGGCTGGCCCACATTCTGAATGAACAGGGAGAAGTAATCCTTGGAAAAATCGCCAATCCTTCAAGCCTGATCAATAAGCCGGTGCTGACTCATCAACAAATTAAAGACCTCTATCTCACCGGGATCACCACAGAAAAATACTTCGAAAACCATGCCTCAGATATGGAAATTGTAATCAAGAAAGATCAAATTTATGCAGTTCAGGCGCGCCCCATTAATCGTCCATTGCTGCTTCCTACCCACCTAGATATGCGCAAAGTCGCCGAGCTTCCTGCTTCTCCCATCGTCGAAAAGATTCAAGCCGAAATGATCGTTCCCGGAAAAGCGTCCGTTGTCATCGTCCGCAATGCCAGGAAGGTGCTTTTTGCACGCACTTTAGAAGAGGCTGAGAAAAAATATGTCAAAGGTAAACATCAGATCGTCTTAGTTTGCAAGGACGAACCGGCGAATTCCCATCCGGTTGTCAATTTCAGCGGACTTGGAATACCCTGCCTCTTTTTACCTGAGGGGGAAACAGCTGAAAAAATGCTGGAACAGATCTTTCGGCATCACAAACTAGCTGTTTGCGTCCAAACCGCGACTCTAAACCTATGGGATACTAGCAAAGGCAAGATTGAAGAGTGCGTTTCAGAAGGATTTGCCGTACACCCAGCAAAAATTATTGTTTCCTTGCCCATAGAGAAGGCACCGCCCATCGCCGAGACCACTACTAAGATATCACAAGACGTAAAAAATGCCCTTTTAGAGATCCGGAGTGCTGTCATAAGCGAAGTAGCATTAAAGAAATTGCAAGAGCCTGAGGCAGCATGCGTTCGTATCCGGCATTAAAGCCAAGGAAAGGAGCCTTAAAGACCAAATTAGAAAAATCGAAGAAGCTGGGAAGTTTGTCCCGGCAAAAGCTAAAGATGCGCTGGCAGCAATAAAAGAGATTAAGAAAGCAGTATACTGTGCTTTTGCTCAGACTTCAGCAACTTTTACGAATATTGACAAAGGCGACAAGCTTCAACCTCTTCTCCACGTCAAAATCCTAGAGGCGGTGCTGATCAGCATTCCTAAAAATAACCGCAGCGTCGGGCAATATAGCGTTCTCGATATAGAACCGATTCTAGAAGCAACGCAAGAGCTTGTCGATTATCAAAGCGAACTTAGCCATTTGGCTCATTTTGGCGATATCCTCTTAGCTGGATCGAAAGCGATGCATCCGGATACAAAAATCCAATGGACAGCCTTCTTAAAGCAACTTGAGCCTCAAGTTGAAAAAGGAGGGATCACAAAAGAGAAAGCTCATTCCCTAAATGAAATGATCGCTCTACTGGAAAATTTCGGCGTGCTCTCCGCTTGGATGACCCTATTTTTCCCGGCCAGCTACTCCCCAATTCATTCCCCGCTAGAAATCTTAGACCTTCTCCTGAATGACTTGCCGGAATGGCAAATTGATTCAGTCCATCTGCTCTTAAAAGAAAAGGCTGCTCTTCAATCCTCCCGGGGAAGGATGGATGACCTAGCCGATCCAAATACTTTTGAAAAAGCTTGGGAGGAACTCCAGCGCATTGTAAAACATTTCACGGTTGAAAGCCAAACAGTCAAGATGAAAGAGCTCTTGACAGAATCCGCCCCGCTTGTTCAGATGATGGCATTGGAAACTATGAAAGAGCTGGTGGATGTTTTTGATAGCTCCATAAAATCGATGAAAGCAAGCTCCAAATGGTGTGACGAGGAAAAAGTCAAACAATTTAATAAGATGCTGCATCCCTACAAAGATCTTTTGCAAGATTGGGGAAAAAACCTCATTGATACTTCTAGCATCCCTGTGCATAAAGGTTGGACTTGTAATATTTATTTGGAGGCATTGAATTCCCTATTAGACTTTAATTTAAAAACTAACCATTCTGGCCAGCTTAACCCTTCTTCGGACTTTAGCGTAGCGGCAGCGGTGTTGGGGTCAACGACTGCATTTAATAGACATTATCCCAACACCCTTGAAGATTTTTTTACTTTGGTTCATCAAAATCTTTTGATGTTTGTCTCGAACTTGAACAATCAATTATGTCAGCAGGGCCTGTTAGAAAAGGCCCGATTTCCCCTTTTAATTAGTGGAGGGCTCGAATCCATAAACGGCACAAATTTAGGAAGAAACATTCAGAGAACCGGAATGGAGATCAGTGATCAGGGGATCGACATAAGTTACAATGTTCCTCTAGGAAACCACAGTGGCCAAATTCTCGTTTATGATAAAGAAACAGGAAACGTCAAATTAAAAGCGCTTTTACTAGGGAAATCAACTAGCGGACGATGGAATTTTATCAAATTAAGAGCGTTTATTTTTGACAAGGCTGCTCTCTTGCGCTTAGTAGAACCAGTCTATGTCAATAGACAAGAAGTTTCCTTTTCATGGGAAATAAAGAATTTAGATGAGCTTAAAGTCGCTCTCTCAGAATATAATAAGATGGCAGAAATAAGCATGGGCTCCATAGAAGAATACCCCGAAAATTACAATTTAGATAATCTCCTCTTTCAAAAAAGCCTGGACAGCGATAAATATCAACTTCGTGATTTCATGGAAGATCTTCAAAAAATGATCTTGGAAAACGATGAGTCGTTGAGTTTAGTTGCTCATTGCGAATTAAAAAAATTACTTTCCATTGAGAAGTTAGAAAAATATTGCCATGAAGGCATTTACGAAAAGTTTATCTCCTTTATTCAAAGAGAGATCCAGAATCCCCAACCAAAAATTCGTCAAATAGCATTTGAGCTATTAACAAAATTATGTGAAATGGGGTATGGGATTCCAGATGCTATCGCTGTTTGCGATGATTGGCTTGATAATGACGAAACTGAAATACTTTGCATTGATTTGTATTCTAAACTCGTTGCAAAAGGTTATTGTTTTGAAAAGGCTTCTAAAATCATAGAGGAAAGAATTAATTCGAAAGACAGAGATCTGCACAATTCAGTTTTACGTTTGCTATGTGAACTAATTTCTCAAGACCAACAGGTAGCTAATGGCATAATTGCTGCTGTAAAATATTTCCAAAGTTTTTATACGCTAAATGAGCTTTCCATGGAATTATGGACCAGGTTATTATCACGCGATCAGGGTTTCGACGAAGCAATTTCATTAGCTAAATCTAGTAACAATAATCCGTTCTGGAATTTAATCCTTGCCAAAGGTAAGGGAAAGGGAGTCGATGAAGCAAACTATTTGGCAGAGAAGGGCATTGCAAGTGATAAAGTAGACGAGCAAATAAATGCTATTGGATTATACCGCCAACTTGTAAAAAATAAATATAGCATTAATACAGCCATTCATGTCGCCAAAAATACCGTCAGTAGTACTATTAGAGGTGTCAAATTTCTTGGCCAATTATTGTGGAGTGAGCTCCAAAATATCGGTGCGGTTGACGGACCTATCGATACTTAGTGGTAGGGCCAGTCCTCCTTTATTCGCTTAAATTCGCCTCCGGCAAATTTAAGTGAATAGAGGAGGACTGGCCCTAAAGAAGTTGATGAATACGGCAGATAGCCCTGTGATACTTATACCGAAGTGCGTCCAAATTTTGGATTTTGGCAAAGAGAAAGCTCCCGCGATTAAGCGATCAAAAACGACCCCATATTTAATTAACTCATAAAGTGGGTGGGATCTTCGGGGCTTACCGCGCCCCTCCGGAGAGCTTCATGGCGACAACGCCACCGAAGTTAATGACTATTTCTTAAGATCTATTCTCGTATCGTCCAATCGCACTTCAGGAATTTTATATTCTTTCCCATCCACATTGAGGATGAGTGTTTTTACGGAATTATAGGCGGTATCCATGAAAAGATCATTAAAATTGACCCCGGCAGGTAAGACGATTTTCTCGTTACGAAGAAAATGGTAAACAAATTCATGTGTGACATCACGATAGTACTGATTTGCGCCATATAGAGCAGAAAGCATTCCTACTTCTTTTTGAGTAGTTTGCTCTGAAGGATTCATCGCACGGAAAAATGGAACACCAATAAACTCATGGGGTTTATGGCTGGTAAAAATAAGCTCCCATGACCACTCCATATACCTGCTTGTAAAATAATTGCTGTTGCTATGATTATCTTGGGAGGTAGTATTCCGTGTTTTTGTTATCGGATCATATCCTGTTGTAACTTCACCAATGGTATTGTTCACAAGCCACAAGTACATAGCACTATAAAACTCTTTTGGTAAGCTCCTAATTCTTTCACGACTCACTACAAATTGTGCACAGGAGCGTTTTCCTTGTGTAAAATTTCCATAATTTTCAATATCACCAAACCAAGGAGCCATTGTGTTGATCCACCAGCCTGATTCCATCATTCTGGGAATTTGGGGAGCGACGTCCCCCATAATACTGATGTTAAAATTCCAGAATCCCCGGGTTTTTGACTGGGCATACTTTATCTCAAAATCAGGGGAATTTAGAAGATCGACCAAGCTTCCTTCATGGTGAGCTTTATATTCATATTGGTAGACCTGAATAACGTTCTCAGGCAGATCGTCGTAAAATTGAGCAATAAATTTTAAAAGGTTGGTTTCTGCTTTTGCTTTATTGATGGCATTGAAAGGCTCTTCTTCCGGTTTGTTTTTTTTATAGATAATATGGGGGAAATGCAAGCGCGAGGCCCACTCAATGTCGCCATCATATTGATGTACAATCACTAAAAATTGCGTATCATTAGGCCAATATTTGCCATTATTTTCATATGGTGGTAAATCAGCTTTAAAGACTTCCACCTTCTTAGTATTAGGAAAATTGGCTTCTGCTGAACAAGTTAAGGTAATACAAAGAAAGACTGTTAAGATAGACAGCCTAAGAATATTTTTCATTTAAAATCCGTGATTAAAACCAGCAGGATTCAATTGAGGACAAGAATTAATTCACTCTGCCATTGTTGCGTAAGGAACACCAAAGTCAAGTGTATATAACATATGATGATTAAAATCAGATTTTTTTCTCGTACTTCATATTACCAAGAAAGTTAATTAAATTTTACACGCAGAATTTCATCGATTGTTGACTCAAGGTCACATCTTGGGACGAAACCAGTAAGCTGTTATAATTTCCTTAAATTGGGACACACCGTCGCTGTACATCGGTAATTTATACCGAAGTGCTTTCAAATGTTGGTTTTTGGCAAAAGAGAAAGCTCCCGCGATTAAGCGATCAAAAACAGCCCCATATTATAATATTGGGTCGTTTTTGATCGCTTAATCCCGGGGCTTTCTCAAAGCCAAAAATCCAACATT